>CAZTKB010000009.1:0-26454 GCA_964614125.1 uncultured Desulfobacterales bacterium
AAAAACGGTGGTCCACAAAACCGGAAAACCTGGATTATTTCAAAGGTGCCCATCACTGCCCGCAATATTTCTTTTCCGTACCCATATGCTGCCAGACGATGGCTGGACTTTTGGTTTGACACGAAAATTCCCAAACGGTAACATCCGAACATTATCATCCCTCCTCCGAGAAACGAGAAGAAACCAACGGATGATCGAAAAACAGTTCGACAGATCCCGTATTACCGACCTTGCCCTGAGGGAGGGGCTATATGACCGGTTAAAAAAATCGGAACTGATGTATCACAAGAATTTGTCCGCCCCCTTGACCGAAAACTTCGAATGAACCCTGGAATGACACCGTCGGCAAGAACACGGTAACCCAAAGTACCATCCAGCCTTACATGAAATGGCCTGCAGACTTTTCTCGGAGAGCGTGCCGGCAGGTTATCCAAGATCAATTACATCGTCTTGACAAGGAATTCGTGGAACAACCATGAAGATGCGTCAAGGATTCCCGGGTACGTTCACGATGACGTCATTTGTATTCATGGCGCTTGTTTTTGGGTTCTTTTCTCCAGGATTGGCAATGAAGTCACAAAACAGCATGGAAGACGAGATCTGGAAATTGGAAGAGGCCTATTTCTCTCATCTGTATCGAGCCGACTATGAAGGTGTTCTCGCTCTGGTACACCAGCAATTTCTGGGGTGGCCCGACAACCTGTCAAACCCGATAGACAGAAATGAGAGCGCCCGGTTCATGAAGCGCCTGATTCCTCAGCCCACGGCCTGTACCGTCAGAATTGAACGATATGGTTTTCAGCAGTCCGGGGACACAGTCCTGACCCAATATATATTACATGTGGACTGTCCTGAGACGTCAGGAGGAATCCAGACCCGGTCATCTCGAATCACTCACACGTGGGTCCAACTCAAAGGGCAATGGAAACTCCTGGGTGGAATGAGTTTCGATATCAGACCGGAATAGACCGATTTTTCCTGCCGGTGGATGTGTTGGATCCAACTGACTGGCTGATCCACTGTGTTGAATGAGGTGGAAATAAGGACGCCCTGCCGTTTGCAAAGAATGAATTCGACGTAATCTGATCCGAAGGGGTTGTCTACAACATGGGTTTTGCGGCCGGGATATCGGCCTGGAGACAATTTCTGAAGCCCGGCGGAAAGTTAATCGTTTCCGAGATCACCTGGCTTTGTGCTGCCAGGCCGGCGGAACTCCAGTCCTATTGGGGGGGCTGAATACCCGGAAATCGATGTCGCTTCGGCAAAAATCGGAATCCTCAGCGACAAGGCCAAAACCGTCGTCGAAGCGGAACAGCGCGAAATTGCCTTTTATGAAAAATACCGGACCTACTACAGCTACGGCGTCTTTGTTGTCAAAAAAGTGTGAAATAACAGGTCTCCGGAAGGTAGATTGCTTCCCGGGACCCAAAAACCGAGTTTTCACCTTCAAGTCTCTAATCCGGGAGGAATCCAGCAAATGATAAAACGAAGCCCTGGCAACCGCAAAAAACACGATGCATTGGATGAGTTGATCCAGGAAATCACCGTCGATGCGCACAACGAGGATGAGCAGATCTGGGCTTTCCAGCAAGTTTTCGAGGACACGGTAGCTTTACCGGCCGACGGTTTTATCATTGGTGAACCGGTTTCGGTGATTTCAATAGACTACGACGGCAATGAACGTCGTGGTGTAACGGCAAGATGTCGGCGGGAGAATGGGGCTGAATATGTGGTAGCCCTTCCGGATGTCGTTTTTCCCAAAACGTTGCCTGAAGCGAGGTTGGTTGCAGCGTATCGCAAGTGGCTTGGTCTCAAGCCTTATGAAGCCGTACCCACCAAGCATTCCAGTACGGGGAAAATACAAAAAACGACAACCATTGACATAAATCCCGGTAAACCGGTTGAACTGGTCGTTCTCGCGGTTGCCGAAACGACCGCCAGGTGCCGTCTTCCGAAAAGCGCCCAGATTATTACCCTGCGTATCAGCAGCGTTACAGAGATAGTTCCCGGTTCAGTCATAATGGTTATGCCCCGAAAACAATGGAATTACGTTGGACACCCCTATCTCTCCGGCGACATCCTGTTAACTCACATTGACGTGAAGGCTCTGGACCTTGTGCCCTTGGGTCTTCAAGAGGTGGGAATATGGAACCCCTTGGAGGATGGCTGGCAAAAACATCCCAAAACGATCGAGAAATGGGCCAAGCCGATCATCGCCTTTGGTCCTCGCCCCATGTTCGAAATGGAGCAGGTCTTGCCCGGCGATACCCCTGAAGATTCTTTCGATGATCCGATCACCCGGTCCAACGATCTCAGAAATGCAGGAAAACGAAGAGAAGGAATTGAGATTTTAATGAAATTGGCCGAGGCGGACCTGCGCTGCCTCAATGCCCATGCGCATCTGGGGAATATGGTATTTGATTTATCACCGCGCATCGCGTTGCTGCATTACGAAGTCGGTTTTCGGATAGGCCGGCTGTCTTTGGGGGACGACTTTGTCGGGGTGTTGCCATGGGAATTCATTGACAACCGCCCGTTTCTGCGCTGCATGCACGGTTATGGATTGTGCCTCTGGCGTCTCGAACGATATGGCGAAGCCGAAGAAATTTTTCAGCAGATGCTTTGGCTGGACCCGGATGACAACCAAGGTGCGCAATTTCTCCTCGGCCCGGTAAGGACAAAAACCAACTGGAACGATTTTGAAGCTGAATAACCGGCGGGAAGCCAAAGATCTGACCTGCGTTGTCACCGCCGGACTTTTGGTTTGACACGAAAATTACCAAACGGTAACATCCGAATATTATCATCCCCCCTCCAAGAAATCAGAAGAAACCACCGGATGATCGAAAAACAGTTCGACATTTCCTTTATTGCCGACCTTGCCCTGCGGGAAAAGCAGATCCAGCAGAACTATCGCCCCGTGATAGCAGTTCACAAATGGTTTGCCCGAAGGCCGGGAACACTTTTCCGCGGCCTGTTGCTCTCCGAGTTTTCGGACCAACCCTTGAAAGACGCATTTTACAGGTCCCATGATCTTTCTCCAATTCGAATCGCCGACCCCTTCATGGGGGGAGGTACACCGCTTCTGGAGGCCAATCGGATCGGTTGCGACGTGATCGGATATGACATCAACCCCATGTCCTATTGGATTGTCAAACAGGAAATCGAATATCTGGATCTCATCTCCTATAACGAGGCCGCTGATCAGCTGCGCGGTACCCTCGAAAAAGAAATCGGCCGGTTGTACCGTACCCGTTGCGTTATCTGTGAGGATGAGGATGCCATCGTTAAATATTTTCTGTGGGTAAAAACCATCGAATGCGATGCCTGCGGGAAAATCCTTGATCTTTTTCCCGGATACCTTCTTTCCACCAACAGCCGTCACCCGAAAAACGTGTTTGTCTGTCCAACCTGCGGGGAATTGAACGAGACCGAAGATCGAAAAAAACCCGGCATCTGTGCACACTGCAACAATATCCTTGTTGTGAACGGCCCCGCCGGCCGGAATCGGTGTACCTGCTCCGGTTGTGGGACCAGAAACAGTTTCCCAAAGCCGGAATCAGGCCCGCCCCGACATCGGCTTTTCGCATTGGAATATCATTGCCCATCCTGCAAAAAAAGTCAGGTCGGCCGTTTTTTTAAAAGACCCGATGAACAAGATCTCAACCGGACAGTGGAAGCCGAAAACCGTCTGAAGAAAAACAGGTCCTTTTTTGTCCCGGAAGATGCAATCCCAACCGGGGATGAAACCAACCGTCTCCACCGGTGGGGATACCGTTGGTACCGGGAAATGTTCAACCCGCGCCAACTTCTGGGATTGGACCTGTCGGCGGAAATCATTTCGAGAATTCCCAATACCCGGGTACGAAACGCCTTGGCTACCAACCTGTCTGACCTGTTGCGATACCAGAACATGCTGTGCCGGTATGACACGATGGCCCTGAAATCCCTGGATATATTTTCTGTTCATGGTTTTCCGGTAGGGCTTATCCAATGCGAGTCAAATTTATTGGGAATTGTAGACCGTGACAAGGGTGTCTGTATCGGAAGCGGGGGTTGGAAAAACATCACGGAAAAGTATCGAAAGGCAAAATCCTACTGTGACGCTCCCTTTGAAATACGGCATACGGGAAAGCGGAAAACGACCGTTCCAATTCCAACCCCCATCCACCCGCCATCCACAGGAATTGACGGGCAACGTTGATATGGGAAGAGATCTGAACCATTTCACAGAGGGGCTTTCCGCCGTTTTTCAAAAGATGGCCAAAGCCTTGAAACCGAGGGCACCGCTGTCTTTTACCTACCACCACAACACTCTGGAGGCGTATCTTCCAGTCGCTGTCGCGATTCTCGATGCCGGTTTGACCTGTTCGGCCACCTTGCCCTGTCCGGCGGAAATGGGCGCATCCATTCATATCAACGGAACCGGTTCTTCCATTATAGATACGGTGTTTGTATGCCGGAAAACCGGTATAGCGGCCAAAAAAACATTGGCCGGTTCATCACAAGAAATCGGTTCTATAGTCCTTGAAGATGCCGCGGAGCTTCAAAAAGGAAATGTCAGGGTTTCGCCTGGAGATATCCGCTGCATTGCTCATGGGCACCTGACTCGGATGGCGATATGGAATCTTCGTGGAGAATGGGATCCCTTTCGACACACATCGGAGAAAATCGAGTCTGTATCATCCTGGTTTCGAAATTATGGGAGTTGGACCGAGGTTGAAAAACATGTGAAGGGAAAACCCATCCCGGCCAGGCAGGAAAAGTTGTTTTTTCTGAATGAAAACAAAGAAAAGTACGGGGTCGAAGATGACTATATTCCCTTTTGAGGCCGCATATCAAGACATTCTTCAAGATCCGGAAAGGTATGTCGACGCCGTATTCTCCTGCCTTGAATCTGAGTTTCTGATTATGCCAAAAGGCGCCGGATTTGTGGAATACCCGGTTTTCGAAAAAGCCTACGAGGCGTTGAAGGCAGCTACAACGGGATTTTCACAATTCGATCCAAGAGTTATCTCCTCTATTGCGGTTAAGGAGCCTTTTACCATAGTAATCCTTCGAACCATGCTGGGCTTTACACCACCGGAATGGGGGGTATATAACCAGTCAAAAAACCGGTGCATATGTCCGGTGGATGTGTTGGGTCTGACGGACCGGTCGATCCACTGTGTTGAATGAGAGGACAATATGACCGATTTACAAATGCGGCTTCTGATCGATCTGCATCAGGAACAGTTCAGGCAAGGGCCGGGCGGGGAGGCGGAAACCAAACGGGCCATGGAATTGGCCGGGCTCGACCGGTCGCGCCCGTTGAAGATCGCGGATATCGGCTGCGGCACCGGCGCATCGACCATTGTCCTGGCCAGGGAACTGGATGCCGACATCACCGCGGTGGATTTTCTGCCGGAGTTTCTTAACGAGCTTCAAAAAAGAGCCAAAGAACATGGTGTGGGGGAAAGGATCACCACGCTGAACTGCTCCATGGACGCCTTGCCGTTTGCCCAGAACGAATTCGACGTGATCTGGTCCGAAGGGGCTGTCTACAACATGGGCTTTGAGGCCGGGATATCGGCCTGGAGACAATTTCTGAAGCCCGGCGGAAAGTTAATCGTTTCCGAGATCACCTGGCTCAGCACCGCCAGACCGGCGGAGCTCCAGACCTATTGGAAGGCGGAATACCCGGAAATCGATGTCGCTTCGGCAAAAATCGGAATCCTCGAGATGCATGGCTACAGTCCCGAGTCCTACTTTGTCCTGCCGGCGCATTGCTGGCTGGAGAATTACTACCGCCCCGTACAGAGTGGATTCGATGCTTTTCTGGAACGCCATGGCCACAGCGACGAGGCCAAGGCTGTCGTTAAAGCGGAACAACACGAAATAGCCCTATATGAAAAATACCGGGACTACTACAGCTACGGCGTCTATGTGGCCAAAAAGGTGTGAAATAACAGGTCTCCGGAGGATGGATTGCTTCCCGGGGCCAATACACCTATCATCGTACCAGCCATCGACGACGTCATCACGCCTATACGAGTCAAGCTGAAATGCTCCCAGGAGGATGTGGTAGATCATGGTATCATCCTATCCTGGGAAATAATCCCCCGGATCATCAACAGGTATACACCCTGAAAGGCAGTCACGGGGAATGGTGAAACATCCTGACTGCCGGGGCCCGGCTGCTATTGCAAAGGGCGTTTGCATCGAATAAGAACGCCGTCAAATCCACCGGAAACGTCAACAGCATCGCAGCAAGCAATCAAAGAACGGAGGGTTTTGCATGGATAAAATCACCTTTGACCAACTTGGACAGATCTTTATCGACAGCCATCCCGGTTTCTGTTTATCTTGCTACATGCCGGCACACCGAGCGGGTCGAGAGACCGAGCAGGATCCGATCCGTTTCAAAAACCTTCTTCGCCAAGCCGAAGAACGGCTTCTGGCCGAAGGCATGCGTTCGGCGGAAGCTCGAAATTTTCTCCAGGAGCCTCAGCGTCTCCTGCAGGATCAATCGTTCTGGCGGAATCAACGCGATGGGCTGGCGCTGTTTTATTCCAAGGATACCTTTCACTATTTCCGGCTGCCCATCCGTTTCCCCGAGTTGGTGGTGGTGGCAGACCGTTTTCATGTCAAGCCACTGCTGCCGATTTTGACCAGCGACAGCACATTCTTTATTCTCGCTGCCAGTCAGAATCAATTGCGACTGCTGGAAGGAACACGGCATTCCATCGATGAGATCGAACTGGATAGCGTACCGCTCAATCTGACCGAAACCCTGCCGGACGGTTCGCTGGAAAAACACCTGCAATTTCATACCGGCACTGCCTCCGGGACAGGTAACCGGCCGGCGGTATTCCATGGTCATGAAATCAACAACGAGATCAAAAACCGGATCCGGCAATGGTTTCGCATCATCGACAAACACATTCGCGGCATACTGGCAGAGGGGAAGCCACCTTTGGTTTTGGCCTGTGTCGACAGCCTTTTTTCCCTCTATAAGGAGGTCAATACCTATCCGTACCTGATGGATGCAGGAGTTTCGGGAAATCCGGAAGGGCTCTCACCCGAAACCCTTCAGAAACAGGCATGGGCTATCGTGGAGGCTGTGTTCAAAAAAGAACGGGAGGAAGCCTATGCCCGCTACCGGCAGCTGGCAGGCACCGGAAAAACCACCACCGATATCCGGGAAGCGGTTTCGGCGGCACATCATGGGCGGATCGACGTGCTGTTCGTCGCGGTAGGAAAGCAGGTATGGGGTCGGTTTGATTCACAAAAAGACACGGTTGACACGCACGAATCCCCTGAACCAGGCGATCAGGACCTCCTGGATCTCTCGGCGATCCAAACCCTGATCAAGGGAGGCACAGTCTACGCGGTTTCACCGGAAGAAGTACCCGACCAAAAACTCGTTGCCACGATTTTGCGCTATTGATACGAAAGGCCGCACAAAGCCGATTCCCGCAGGTGACCACAGCGTTTTTCATGGTGCAGCTCCAAAAAATTCAGGCTGCCTTATGCCGTGATCGGAGCGCTGGCCGCCACCTCCCTGTGAATAAAAATGAATAGTTTATCCGCGGGTTCCCAAACCAAAGATCGGGAACCCGCAGTAGGACGCGTTTTCACGTCACTTTCTCTGAAGTCCTGTAATCCAGTTTACCAAACGATCCTCGCCGGCAGGCCGAAGGCCGAATTCAGCCCCCGCTTCCAGGATGGCGTCGACCATGCTGTCGCCGTAGCCACGGCTGCAGGTCAGAAGGAAGCCGCCACTGCCGCCGGCCGTTTTTTCCAGCGTGACGATCTGGCAGGGAACATGGCAGAAGGGCCCTTGGAGTAAAAAAGGTGCTTTTTTTACCGGGTCCAAAAAATCCAGGTTTGTCAGCTTTTCGGCGATCAGAAATGCCTTTGGGCCGAACAAAGCCAAAAAGACGGTAGATTCGGATACATCCGTATAACCGGCAAAGTCCGGCATGGCTTCCGGAGAAGCGATCAGGTGATAGACGGATGCCTGGGTGCGGTTCATACGGTTGATCAGCACACCGTTTGAAAAAGTGCATGTCCCCGGGACCGCCGGAACCGGCAGGTCCCCCACGGTAAGTTCTCCGATTCGGCTGTCCTGAAGATCCCATCGTGTTTTGTGGGCCAAATCAGCTATCCAGGGACCTGGCCCCTCGTCATCGTATTCCAATGCCACCATCCAGTTGTCGCGCACCTGACTATTTTTGGGACGAACCTTGAACCGAACAGGCGACTCTCTTCTTATCTCAGCCATTATCATTTTTGTTTTCCCCTTATAGCCGGCAGGGTGGATTCCCTCGACTATTCAGATTTGAGGGGTATCGTAAAAAGCCCGGATGCTGTGTTGTAAGGCCTCCTTTGTCATAGCGGGATACGATATCTCCGCCGCATCTCTCAGGATTTGTGCGCCTTGCCTGCAGATTTTTTACACAGCGTTCCGAATTCCGACTGGTTACGAAACCATCCGATTTACATTTTCATGCGTTCCCCTTTGGGATCATAAAACGGCATTTCAACGACCCGGGCATACATTCTCACCCCGTTGCATTCATCCTCGAAAATTTCCAGACGGGTGCCGATGCCGGCCAACTGCGATTCCACCAGCGCCATGCCGACAGCCTGACCGGTGGAAAAGCTTTTTCGCATGGTGGCAACGTATCCACGCACTTTGCTGTCAACGATCAAAGAACCGTCTCGGGCCGGGCGGCTGTCATCTTCCATGCGGATGCCTACCAGCTTTAGCCGGCCGGGTTTGTTCTCCGCCTGGCGCAAGGCCACGGCTCCAACGGTTTTGGCATTCGTTTTGGTGCGGTCCCACAGAAAACCCAGGCCGATGTCCAGCAGGTTGGTGCGCTGCTCCGATTCCTGCCCCAGGATGATGTGACATTTTTCCATGCGAAGCACGTTTTGGGCTTCGACACCGAAGTTGCGGATGCCGAATTCCGCTCCCGCTACCTTTAGCATGTTCCAAACCGCCTGCATATAAGAGGAAGGCACATGCAATTCATAGGAGAGCTCACCGACAAAGCCCAGGCGCATGGCACGAACCGGCACCACTCCCATGATCATGAATTCACGGTATCCCGAGAAAGGGAAAGCCTCGTTGGACAGATCGATGTCCACCACCTTGCTCAGCACCTTACGGGCGTTGGGACCTGACAGGTTGATGACGCCCATGGCATCGGTGAGGTTCACCAGGCTGAAATTCCAACCGTCGAAACGGGTGTGGTATCGGATCCACTCCACGGTCTGCCCGGCCCGTCCGGTGGATGTCGTGAAGTAATAGTCGTTCTCTTTCACCTTCACCACCACACCGTCGTCGATCACGCATCCGTCGTCGTTGCACATGGCCGAATATTTGATACGACCCTCTTTCACTTTACGCATATCCGACACATAGACCCTCTGGAGTGCTTGCAATGCATCGGGACCATGGATACGAAATTTGCCCAGCGTCGAACCGTCCAGCATGCCCACGTTGTTGCGCACATTGAGGACCTCTTCCCGGCAGCTGGTATCCTCGGAGAAATAGCGCGCCCGCTGCCACACACCGATGTTCCGGAAAACGCCGCCGTCCGCCGTCTGTGAATCGTGCAACGGCGTACGTTTGAACATATGATGGTTGTGACCGGCATAGGTGGCCAGAAAAGTCGGCACTAGCGGGGGCCGAACCGTTGTCGGCTTCGGTGTGTGGCCGGAAGCGGTGTATCGAGCCACGAACAGGGGGAGATTGTGTCCGGGAATCCCGCTCTGGCCTGGCCCCAGACCCACACCGGCATAGCGCTTGACCAGTTCGGGAACGTCAAAGCCATTGTCGATGGCCTGTTTCACAGATTTGACTGTCGCGTCTTCATCAAAACAGATGAAGCTCTTTTTTCCTTTTACGGGCGCGGTGACCAGCTTGCATCCCGGATCCGGCCCAGGCAGGGTTCGGACGGCGCTTTCAGCCTCTAAAACGGCTTCGGCCATATCAGCCCCTGCAGCAACCGCCGCCTGAAGTCCTGCCAGCCGGCCCGAGGCTTCGATGGCCGCAGGATCGTTGATACCGGTCAGTCGTCCGGCAGAGAACATTTTCGCAGGCAATTCCACCGGCAGAAAATAACCGGTGTGGTTGTTGTAGACCATCTTGGCCTGAGCCAGAATGAAAGGACCGGTCACCGGAGTGAGACCGGCGGAGGCTACCACCAGATCACAGCTGAAATCGCGACGGACGGTCCCTTCCACCGTAGAGAAGGTTACCTTTTTCACCTGTTTTCCGCCATGGGCTTTGGCGGCCACCCAGCCTTTGAGCACCGGAATATTCCGTTCCATCAGAGCCAGAAGGAGTTCGGGATTCTGCCCGTCGTCCCGGATGTCGGCCACGCAGGCGATTTTGAGCCCGAGGTCGAACAGGTCCACGGCCGCTTCCAGTCCAAGGTCATGTCCAACGGAAAAGACCGCTTCTTTTCCCGGGAGGATACCATAGGTTCGGGCCAGGCGATGGGCGCAGCCCACCTGCATGACGCCGGGACGTTCGTTGTTTTCGAACAGCAGCGGGCGTTCGATGCATCCGGTGGCCACGACAACACTGTCCGATCGAATTTCGATGTATCGCTCGGTAAAGGCATCGCCGGCTTTTCCCACCTGGAAGGCGGTGATCAGATTGTTATTATAGACACCGATCATGGGTGCGTGCCGGAACACCCGGATGTTTTCCGTCTGATCCACCTTTTTGGCCAAAGCTCGTGCGCGCTGATACAGAGGCGTCCCGTCACCTGAGGTACGCACGCGGTAATCGAAGCACCCGCCCAGTTGCGGACGCGCTTCCAGCAAAACGACCCGCAATCCGGATTGGGCCGCCGCCAGGGCTGCTGTCATTCCAGCAGCTCCGCCGCCGATGACCGTAACTTCCGCCTTCACATACAGCTCGTCGAATCTGCCTTTCATTTCATAATCGGATGAAATGACCCCGAGACCGGCTGCTTTCCGGATCTGTTTCATGGCCAAGGGCCAGATAGCGGCCGGCTTGTGCATGGTTTTATAGTAAAAACCGGCCGGCATCATCCAGCTCAGCTTGTCGATGAAAGACATCCAGTCAAAATCGGCGGATCCGACCACATTCTGGGCTTTGACAACCATGCCGTCTTCCAGAAGCGTGTTCTCCGTGCGCACGTTGGGGATGCCGTCCACCTCCATCATGGTATTGCTGCATTCACCGTCCAGGCTGTACAGGCCGCGGGGGCGATGGTATTTCAAGCTCCGTGCAAAGATCCGGACCCCGCTGGCAAACAGAGCGGTTGCAATGGTGTCTCCGGCAAAACCCGGGTAGTTTTTTTTCTCGTACGTCAGGGAACGTGTCTGGGAAGTCTCGATACGGAGTGTCGGTAAATGGCTGAGCCTGTTCATTTGCACACCTCCGGTGGTTCGACTTCGAGATTAATGGTCGTGTCACGCCAGGTGGTGAACCAGGACCCGCATCCGTCCCGGTGGCACCACCACTCTTTCTGGACGCCGGCCGTACACTTGTTCAGGTGGACATAATCGCACCAGGCGCTGGGAGTCAAACCTTCCTCCTCCGGACGTGGCCCCTTGTCCTCGCCACCATAGCGGAATTCATATCCGTTGCGCTTTCCGCAGACAGGGCAGGTGAGAGTTAAAGCCATGGTATTTCTCTCCTTTTTCCATAAATTTCTATCTTAATTGTCCGGTGTATAGTTGACCAGAACTGAAGTTTCACCCATCAGTTCATGATTTTCGTAGCGGCGCAGGTTGAATGGCTTCAGCATGTCCGGGCAATTGCCCGAGGCCATGTACTCGGCCATGTATTTGCCAACCGCACTGCATGATTTAAATCCGAAATATCCCCACCCGCAGTCCATGAAAAAGCCTTCGATCGGATCGTTTCCCTGCATGATGGGCGCCATGTCCGGCGTCATGTCGGCAAGCCCGCCCCAGATGCGCATGAATTTGACCCCGCGCAGGCAAGGCAGCCAATCGGAAAGGGCTTCGGCCTGATGCTTGATATAATGGGCTGTGTTCTGGGTGGTGTAATTGGGCCACGGATCCATGTGGGCACCGGTGGCAATCTCGCCTTTGAGCGTTTGATTGGCATAGCAATGGTAGGCACCGGAAGAGACTACATGATTGAGAATCGGTTTCAGCGGCTGGGTGACCATGGCCTGGATGGTGAGAACGCTGATGGGCAGCTTGATACCCAGCATCTTGTTGATGATTCCCGCACTGTAACCGCCTGCGCTCACCAGCACTTTTTTCGTATTGATTCTGCCCCGGGTGGTTTCCACACCGGTAATTTTTCCACCTTCGGTATGAATGGCGGCGGCCTCAGTTTCCTGGTGGATCTCGACCCCCAGTTTGGCGCATCCCTTGGCCAGGCCCCAGACCACCGCGTCATGGCGGACAATTCCTCCGGGCGGATGGAACATGGCACCATGAATCGGGAAGGTGATATCTTTGGAAATATTCAGTGCCGGCACCAATTCTTTGGCCTCTTTGGCATCGATGAGATGGCTTTCCACACCCAGAAACTGGGCTGTAGAGATGGTCATGCGAGCCGCCGTCATGGCTGCCTCGCTGTGCATGAGGTTGAGATTGCCGCAGTTGTTGAACATCAGGTTGAAGTTCAGTTCCCTGGTCAGCACCGGCCACAAGTCAAGGGCCTCCTTGTAGAGGGGTACATTGTACTGGGTACGCTGGTTAGCCCGTACAATCGCCGTGTTGCGACCGGCAGCTCCGAAACCGATGAACCGTTTTTCCAGAATGGCCACATCCGTTATACCGTGGTTTTTGGCCAAAAAATAAGCCGTGGCCAACCCATGCAGACCACCGCCGATAATGACGGCATCATAGCTGGATTTCAGCCGTTTTCTTTTTCCCCATAAGGGTTTGTGTTTGCCAAACATGACAGCACCTTTCCTGTTAGGCTGTTCATAAATGCCTTTGGCCCATCTGATTCGCAGGACCCTTTCATCTTCCTATCCACTGCGTCGCGATGATTTTCTGTTTGTATGGGATATACAAAATGAAAGAAAAAATGTCAAATAAAATAAAAAATGAAAGAAAAAACATTATTCAAATATGGGTTTAGGGGTTGAAAAATCCTGTAAAATGGTTTTTATAGGGATCACACCCAATCTGAAATGAAAGGAATGATTTCCAAACAAAAAATTAATGAAGGAATACACTTCAATTATGGACCATGACAACAGTCCGGTGATTCAAAATATCGTGGAGCACATGCCGAAATTGACGCCGAAAGGCCGGATTTTGGGAAATTACGTGGTTCACAACCCTCAACAGGTTGTGTTCATGACCACCAAAGAGCTTTCCGATGCCTGTTCGGTCAGCGAAGCCACCGTTGTCCGATTCGTGAGCCAATTGGGATACAAAACGTATGGTGCCTTTCTTCAGGCGCTGCGCGACATGGTCAACACCGGCATGAGACTGCAGGACCGTGCGGGTCTGCCCAACATCACAGGGGGCCACAAGGATCTGCTCGACAGGGTCATCGCCGAGGAAATGGAAAACATGCGTCGGCTGTACCAAACCATCGATCGGCAGGCACTGAACGATTTCGTCGAACAATTGGCAGCCGCCCCGTTCATCTATGTGGTCGGTGCCAGACTTTCCTACACCTTTGCCTACTATTTGGGCTGGTCTTTGTCCAAGATCCGAAAAGGAGTGAATATCCTCAAAGGCAGTGACAGCACTGTTTTCGATCGACTGAACAATGCCCCGTCGGGCGCAGTGGTCGTCATCGTCGCCACCTCGCGGTACCCCAATGAACTGATACGATTGGCCAAGGTGGTCCGCCGGCTGGATCAGACCCTTCTGATCATGACCGACAGCCCCCTTTGCCCACTGTTGTCTTTTTCCCACAAAACCCTGGTGATCACATCCCGGTCAATCCCCTACATCGGATATATCGCCGCCATGTCCAGCGTCATCGGATACCTGATTTTGGAGTTGGCCTCCCAATTCAAGGTCGAGGTGAGCCGGCATCAGGAGAAACTGGAACAAATCTATTTGGAGAACGATATTCTGTTTAATCTTCCGATGACCGGCAGCCTGAAGAAATAACATACCTGCCCCCGGAACGTGTGGTTCTGACAATGCCGATTGGAGGCGGATTTTTATTCAACCCGGATATGTTTGTTCTGCTACGGATGCAACAGGGGTTAACCTCCTGCAACGGTGCCGAAAAAATAGATGTCAGAGGTAGCGGGGACCTCCTCGTCCAACCCCCGCTTCACATCGTCAACCACTGTAAATGCAATGAGAATCGGGGGGATGCCCAAGGTTACGGCCAATTGTCGAATGGTCACGGATTCCGGTTTTTCAACGACCATTGTATCAGGAAGTTCCCTGGCCACCGCCCGGATGGTTTGGGAGATGTGAACTGTCAGTTTCATTACACGGATTCCTTTACCCGCCATTCTGATGACATGCCCAACCGGGCATACTGTCGGCCACATCGAACAAGCCTACGTTATTCAGGGTTTCCACCAGGGGAATACCATTTGCATCCCACCCCCTCATGGCATAGTACTCATCCAAGAGGATGTCGATTTCCGCCCGGCTGATGCAATGCCCCTGGTTGGGGCCATCAGGTATCGGTTCGCTCATGAAACGTTCCGGGGGATAGTCCCACAAACGACCAAACCCCTTGATCTCCCTGGCAGAGAAGGAACGGGTCAGGTGCCAGACTTTTTCAGAAACCGCCAGCATCTGCTCCCAAGCCATCTTTCTGCCCGTAACCACCTCGAAGAGCCGCTCGTAATGGTCGACTTCAAATCCCAACTCCATATACTGGAGACGGCAGATGCCCAACAGGTCAAACAAAGGCCGCAGGTTTTGACTGGTAATGACGTTTGCGGCCCGCCCGGTGACCTGGGATTTGGGAAGATTCTCCTGGTTTGATTCCGAGACGATCAGGTCATGAACACTGCCGGAGCTTCCGGTCAGATCATGGCCGAGAACCCAGGCCCGGGCATGGTGGGCACCGATGTCACTGGTGATATAGGCCAACATCATCCCAGGGGCATTGCGGCACTCATACCCGCTCCACTCCAGGCCCTTAACCTGGATGGCAATCGACTCGGATCCTTTCCCCACTTTCCGGGAGGCATGCTGTACACCGTCAGCCAGGAGTTCCCCGATGCCGTTCCGCCGGGCGATGCACTCCAGCAGGAACACCACGGACTCCAGATCCCCGAACCGGATATCGCGGCCGATGGTTTCCAGATCCAGCAACCCTTTTTCATAACATTCCATGGCCCAGGAGCAGACCACGCCGGCGCTGATGGTATCAAGCCCCAGTTCATCACAGACGTAGTTGGCATAGGCTATTTCCGAGATTTCCTGGATCAGGCAATTGCTCCCCAAAAGGGCAATGGTCTCATACTCCGGGCCTTCCACAAACACATCACCCAGGCCTGTTCTGGCCCTTCCATACTTGCCGCAGGGAGTAGGACAGCAGTAGCAGCCCTTGTCCGTAATTTTCAGTTCCCGTAAAATTGCCGCGCCATTAATCTTGGTATGCTGATCCCAATAGGATGTCTGGAAGTTTCGGGTGGGAAAGGCGCCAACTCGGTTTATCCAGTCGGTAATACCGGCTGTTCCTTCGGGTGTCCAACCCGTAAATCCCGGTTTGGACCGGATGTCCCGGTAGGCTTTTTTCCCTTCTTCCAAAAGTTTCAGGGGGTCGGCAACCGGAATGGAACCCGTGCCTCGTACGGCGACAGCCTTGATATTCTTGGATCCCAATACCGCTCCGATGCCCGCTCGTCCGGCCTGTCGACCAAAATCATGGGTGATACAGGCATAGACCACCCGGTTCTCCCCGGCAGGCCCGATGGTGAGAATTTGAAAATCCTCCCCCATTGCCTGTTTCAAGCGTGTTTCGACCGTGATGGATCCCAATCCCCACAGGTCACCGGCAGGTTTGATTTCAATACGGTCATCATCGATCACGATCAGGCTTGGCTCGGATGCCCTGCCGGAAAGAATCATCATATCATAGCCGGCATATTTCAGGGCCGGACCAAAATGCCCCCCCATATTGCTGTCTCCGTACCCACCGGTAGCCGGCGATTTACAGCCGAAATGCGTCTTCCCCGAAGCCGGCATGAATTGACCGCTCAAAACGCCCGAAGCGACCACGAAAATATTGTCCGGACCAAGGGGGTCGGTATCCGGAGGCAGTTGGTCAAAAAGGGTTTTGGCTACAAAGCCCCTCCCCCCCAGGAACTGCTCAGCCATTTCCCGGGGCAGCGGCTGTTTTTCCACGACACCGTCTGTCAGATGTATTTTTAGGATCGTACCGGCATATCCATTCATCTTTATTTCTCCTTTATGCCTCGTCCAGCAGTACCAATGCATCACGAGGACATACTTCCACGCATGCCTGGCATAGGGTGCATTTTATGGGGGTATCGGATCGCGGGCTTTCGAACATGACGTGGTGAGGGCAAGCCCTCACACACTCGCCGCATCCGATGCAAAGGGTTTCGTCGATCAGATAAACACCGTTTGTTTGTGTAATGGCCTCTACCGGGCACGTCTCAGCACAAACACCGCACTGGTCGCATACACGGATTTCATAGATTCCGGGATCTGGAAATCGTCCGTGAATGGACAAAGCGGACATGGCCGGGCTGACCTGTCTATAATTTTCCAGTGCGCAAGCCAGGCGGCAGGTTCCACAACCCGAGCACCGCTGTGAAATTCCCAACAGTTTCATTACCTTTTCTCCGTTATACAATTATTTTCCGAAGGTTCCCGAATGAAATAATCATATGATTACATAGCGTTATTAAACAGTTAATTGAAAACCACCCCCAAAATCGGGTGCCCGGTCACCGATCCATCCGATCGGGATGCACCGTTTTTGGGCGAAAGAGATCCAGAGATCCCATTACAGCACCGGAAACAATCAAAACCATTGCGATGGCGGACACCATGTGAAATGGATGCCCCGCCAGAACGACCAGCACCAGCGTCGAGGTAAAAGGTGTCAAATAGGAAAGAGACCCGATAACCCGAGGGTCGCCTCGCGTCATGGCCGCAGTCCAGGTAAAATAGGAGGCGCCGACTGGACCGAGTCCCAAGAGAACCAAAAAGATCCAATCCCGAATGGAGGGCATATAGGCCGGTTCCACCGCAACATGTATGAGAAGGGACAACATCCCGGAAATCAGACAGAATCCCCCGACAGCCGCATTGGGAAAAGGCGGGACCTTCTTGATGAGGAGGGAATAGCAGGCCCATACCAACGCCGCAACGGCAGCGAATAGATAGCCCGAGAGATTCACCAGGTCCGGATCCACATGTCCCCCGGTCACGATCAGGCCGGCACCGATCAAACCGCAGACGGCACCGATGAGATGATAAGAGCGCAAGACAAATTCCCTGAAAAAAACCGGTGTGAGCAGTACGATCATCAACGGCCAGAGATAGTTGATGAGGCTTGCCTCGACAGCCGGCGCTTTCTGAAGCGCGGAAAAGTAGAAAAAATTGTATCCGAAAAGACCTCCAACGCCAACCAGCAGCGTTTTGAAAGGCACTCGCCACAAATGGATTTGAGCAGCTCCCACCAACCCGCCGATAGTCATGGCGATCCCCGAAAGCAGGAAGGGTGGAACGCTGTTCAAAGCGGAACCGAGGTATGCCAGAAAGCTCCAGAGGCCGATCGTGATCAATGCAAAAACCATGGCTGCCGGCGACATATTCACTCTTCTCCCTCAGGCTCCGCAAAGCCTCGCATCCCCGCTGCCGGCGCTCCGACCAGCAACGCCGTCAGCCGCCTCTCCAGAAACAGCTCTTCTCCCGAAGCGGTTTTTGCCGTTTCATCTTCCACCTGAAGCTCGATATCACCGCAGTATGTTCCGGCCGCCCGAGCAAGGGTTTGCACATGTGCAACGAGAGCCTTCCGCGCATGGATCTCCGCCTCTTTAAAACCGGCAAACCGACCGGTATCGGGAAGCCCTTTGACAAAATAACCGTCTTGTTGGTCCGGGCGGATCCATGCGCTGTGGCGGACAACGACCTTACCGGTCACCGCCCCGACGGCGTTGGCCACATCCATATGGTCCGGCAATATCGCTTCGGTACCGAGACGGGATGCCGCCGCCGGCAGAAAATGCCCGATGGGCGCACCGATCCCGATCACCGGACGATGAAGCTCGAAGCGGATGCGGTATCCATTGGCGGAATCGCTCAGCATTCGATCGGCCAGTGTGGCACACAGATCGCAACTGTCGAAAGCGTCGGTCCGGATTTCCTCCTCCAGCTGTCGTTTCATGAGTTCCATGGCGAGCTGCCGGATAATTTGATCCATCAGGCCGGAAACCATCTTTTCCACGGACATATCCGCCAGGGTCGCCATCAGCGTGCAGAGTCTCGTTGCCGTATCGGTATCCCAGCGACGGAACTGTCCGGTTTGGTGCAACAGGTCCGTGGGTGTCAAACCGCAGCGCTGGACCATATGCATGTCTTCCAGGCGGTTCAGGGGCAGAAGAGTCGAACTTACCCACCCCGTCTCCCGGGCCAGTTCATCCATGGTATACGGACGTCTGAGGAGGCGTTCGACAATGCGCTTCTCATCGTCCGTAAGTTCCACCCGGCGGTCATGGCCGGTCAGGGTCAGGAGTTGAGCGTCCTGCATCGCTCCCCGAAATCGGGCAAGATGGGCTTCCATGTAATCCAGGGCTGCTCCGGTATCGGCCGCCGTATCACCGAGCCATGCCACCGGTGCCACGCGACGAGGACCGATGATAAAACGGTTCTTTTCATACCTGATGAGACTGTCGCCGCCGATTCCGGTAGTTCTGATTTCCATCGACTTCACATGGGTTCGGATTCCGGCTATCCGACACCCTTCTTCGTTCACCTTGACCCTGTCATCGGCCAGAAATGCTGTATCCGTCGTGGTGCCGCCCATGTCCACGACCAGTGCGTCCTGTATGCCGGTGAGGTACCTGGCCCCCGCCACGCTGGCGGCCGGGCCGGAAAAAATCGTTTCCACGGGCCGCTCGACAGCCATGGCGGCGCTCATGAGCGTCCCGTCCCCTTTCACGACCATCATCGGGGCCGTTATCCCCAAATCCTCCAAATTCCGGCGCAAATCCTCCAGAAACCGTACCAGCAGCGGAACGATACGGCCATTGAGAACCGCGGTTCGCGCCCTCGTCTGGAAATCAAGGATCTGGGAGAGTTCGTGGCCGCAAGTCACCACGCACCCCGTTTCCTCTCTGACGATTCTTTTCACTTCCAGTTCCAGAGCGGGATTCACCGATCCGCCGTACCCTGAAACCGCAAAGGCCGAAACGGCGTTTTTCTCCATCATTTCCCGCACGGTCCTGCGGATTTCGTCGGTATCCACCGGCTCGACGATGCCCCCCTCGATCGTCATCCGGCCGCCGATGACCGCCAGGGGACGGCAGCCGATTCTTCTGACGTCGAAACTCTCGAAGGGCGGCATCAGCAGCAGTCCCACCCGGCATCCCTTGTCTTCCACGATGGCATTGGTGGCAAGGGTGGTGGAAACCGAAACCAGCTCAACCACTTTCAAAAGATGTGCCTCCAGGCCTGACAGGGATCGTCCGATGCCCTCGGTAAAATCGTATTTTGTTGTGAGCGCCTTGCTTTTGGACAAAAGGCGGCCCTCCGACAGGTCAAAGACCACTGCGTCGGTATAGGTCCCCCCCGCATCGATGCCGAGTCCGAAACGCGGCCGGCCCTTGGGGTGATTTCCGGCAGCCCATATGTGCTCGGTCCGAGAGACACCCAAAGTCCATCCCTCCACCCGGTCGCCGATCGGCCGGCTGGAAAGACCCCGCTCCCGGGGGTCGAACACCGTGCAGTGTCCAGGAGGAACCACCAGAATCGAATCGGTTGTAACCGAGGCAGTCATCAGTTCCCGCAGCAGCGTACGGCCGCCTTCCAGCCTCTCATATCGCCAGTTGTTCTTTTGGGCCATCTCCCGGGCATGGGCGGCGTAAACCTCCGGACGCCCGACACCCGTGTCGATAAAGGCGGCGCGCTGATAATTCTTTTTCCAGGAATTGAAAAAATCGAACGTCCGCTTCGCCTGCTCCTCTCCGCACTGCTGAACCAGCTCGTCGAAGTAAACCCGTCGGTCTCCCATGAAAACATAGGGGCGCTTTTGGGTGAGGGGTTCCGTATTTTCCTCGTACCATCCCGCGGAGATATAATACGTTCCGGGATACCGACGGAATTCCCGGCGGTACGCAGCGTCGTTTCCCAGGAACAGGGCGATGCAGTCGTGGACACGCGGAATTGCCAGAGGAATCCCGCGGGCATGAATACCGACCGTACCCATGCCGCAGATGCCGTATCCGATCAGAATTCTTTCCAAGCACTCGTTTTCGGACAGAACATCCACCGCCTGCTGGACCCGGCGGCGAAGCTCCTGAGGAGTGTTATGCAGACCGCCCGGCAGCAGTTTGATGCGCGGCTCGATACCCAATTCAGAGGCAGCCTGTTTCAGATCGATAGAAAGCACGCCGCAGGCGACTATCGCGATTTCAGGCCGGTTGGGCATGTTCCAATCCCTTCCTCCCAAGGCCTATGCAATAATCAGTACCGGCTCTCCCCAGATAGAAGGATCCGGCTGGATACCGAGGCCCGGACCCGAAGGCACAGGAATGTGTCCATTGATGATACGAATGCCGTTTTCAGGGTCGTAATGCCTTTCGATGTAAGGTGCCGCCAGCCAAGCGCCTTCACAAAGCCGGGGGGAAACCGTGGCGGCCAGATGAACACACGCTGCTGCTATGATATCGCCGCCCCATGAATCGTCACTGGTCATCGGCTTGTTCATTTCCCGACAGACATCCCGGACGGTCTTCATCACACTGAGACCGCCCAGGCGGGTGACTTTCAAACCGAATCCATCCGCCAGGCCGTCTCCAATCGCTTTCAGGACAACTCCCAGGTTTTCCGTATTTTCATCCAGATAGATGGGGTGGCATACCCGATCACGGATGGCCAGATTCTCTTCATAGGAGTTGCAAGGCTGCTCCAAAATGAGGGGAATTTTTTCACAGGCACGCGACACGAAGATGGCATCCCGGGTGGTCCAGCCCCGGTTGGCGTCCGCAGCCAGTCGAATTCCGGGAGGCAACACCTCAGCCACCTTCCGGATTACTTCGATATCCTCTTCCAAGGGTCTGCCGCCCATTTTCAGCTGGATGCGCGGATACCCTTCCGCGGTTTTCTCTTTTGCCGCCTCTACGGCATCCGCAACCGGGCGAACACCGATGGAATAGTAGGAAGGCACCTTTTCCTGGACAGCGCCGCCAAGCAGATCGCAGACCCTTGCATGATAATGCTTCCCGCAGATGTCCCAAAGGGCGATATCAACGGCCGCTTTTGCATAGTTGTGACCGCACAAGGCTCCGTCCATGGCATCGTAGGTCTTGCGGATATTGAGGGGATTGCAGCCGATGAGAGCAGGGGCCATCTGTTGAAGCGCCGCCCGTGCTCCCAGAGCATGCTGGGGCTGATACACCGGTCCAACCGGGCAGGTCTCTCCGTACCCCCGAATTCCGCTGTCCGTGACGATTTCGACAATCGTCGAATCGAACTTGGTCATCACCGTATTGGACATACGATAGGGTTGGCCCTTGATGGCCGAATCGTACTGATAGACATGGATCTGAGTAATTTTCATGACTGATTCCTTTTTACATCATTCGTCGGTCGGACCACTCAATGGCCGTGCCAAGGCCGGCGGCCCGGGCCTTTTCAAAGGCGGCAACAGCAACAGCGATATCCAGTGCGGCAAATCCGACACTTTCGTAAATGGTTATTTCCTCATCGTTTTCTCTGCCAGGGATTTTTCCCGACACGATATCCCCCAGCTCCCCGTAAATCCTCGAGCGCGTGATGGCCCCTTCACTGAGCGGCACCAGCAAATCCCCGGCTACCGCCCATGTCTCGTCGCGATTGTCGGTAACGATCTTTCCGGCCCTGACAACAGTTTGGGAATCGATCTCCTGCATCGCCGGAGTGAAGGAACCGATCGCATTGATGTGAACGCCATCCGAGAGGCAATCTCCGGAGAACACGGGGGTGAGCGAGGTAGTGGTGGTGCAGATCACCTCAGAACCCGACACACATTCTGCAGCGCTTTTACACACGGTCACCGGAAAGTCTCCATTTCGGACAGTCTCCACGTATTGCAAAAAATCCCGCGCTCGGAGTTGACTCGTGTCGAAAAGCTTCAGATGACCGATAGGCCTCACCTGTTGAATGGCTTCCAGCTGGGTCCGGGCTTGCACTCCCGTTCCGAAAATCGCCAGAGTCGTCACTCCTTTTCGAGCCAATATATCCGTGGCAACAGCCGCCGCGGCCCCTGTCTTAATTGCCGTCAGGTAATTGGCACTGATCATGGCCAAAAGCTTTCCCGTTTCAGCGGAGTACAGGTGGATGTCCGAGATGACCGTGTCCAGGCCTTTTTCCTTATTTCCCGGAAAACTGCAGGCATGCTTCACCCCGTAATACGGTATGGACAGGTAGTTGGCGGCCAGAAAAATCGAGGAGTTGGCCGCCCCCCGGATATTCATCGAAACGCGTCCGGGCACATGGACCAACCCTAAAGAATAGTCCCGGAACGCAGCTTTGACCGCCTGAATGGCATCCTCCATCCGTAAGGCTTGCTTGAGCTGACTTTCGGAGATCAACAACATGGTTTTCCCCTTCGGTTTCATTGTTTCCTTCCATCGTCACTCGGTCGGGCCTGCAACATCAGGCCCACAGGTCACCCAGGGTGTAGCCTCGCGGAAAAGGATCCGTCGGGTCGAGCACATAGTTTGTGAATCCCGTGATCCAGGCTTGGCCGCTCAAGGTGGGAACCACTGCACGGTAGGGTCCTATCCGCGTCTCCTCGATGAGTCGGCCGGTGTAGATGATTCCCAGGATCCCCTCGTAGTGAAAATCTTCATGGAGGCCTAACAGACCACGAGCGTGGAGAACAGCCATTCGGGCGCATGTCCCGGTCCCACACGGGCAACGGTCCAAAGCACCCGTCCAGGTCTCCGGGCGATCCCAATCCAGGATTCCGGTCGCAACCGTCACGCTGTTCTTGCTGTGGGCATCCGCGTGGGTGGGTGGGCCGTAGAGTTGCGAGATGGTCACATTGGCGAACTCGGGATGATCCGGATGCACAACCGGCAGTTGTTCACTTGCCGCTGCGCGAAGCATGGCCCCGATCCGGGCGATTTTCTTCCCGTTTTCGGGTAGAATCTCCAAATCGAACTGCCTGGCATCGGCGATGACGTAAAACATTCCGCCCCAGGCGATATCCACGACAACCTTTCCGAGATGAGGGACATCCAACTCCGCATCCAGGTGAGTGGCAAAGGCCGGAACATTCCGGAAAGTCACCTTCGTTACCTTCCCGCCGGAACATTCCGCGCGGACCGGGATCAGGCCGGCGGGGGATTCGAGCACGACTTCCGTTATCGGCTCGTGCATGGGTAAAATACCCGTCTCGAGCAATACGGTGGCCACAGAGATGGTATTACCCCCGGACATCGCTGGATACTCGGTCTGCTCCATGACCACAAAACCGGCATCCGCATCCGGATGGCTGCTGGGAAGCAGCAGATTGCAGCACTGGGGCGGATAGCCGCGGGGCTCCCGAAGCATGAGCAGCCGCAGATCGTCCCCCTCCGTTTCCAGCCACTTGATCTTTTCGAGCATTGTCGTACCGGGAATATGGATAACGCCACCGGTTATGACGCGCATCGGTTCCCCGGAATGAGTATCCACTGCGTGGATGATATTGGTTAATCGCATATCCGTTACCACCTATGATCAGGATAAAAATGGAATGAAGTCCACAACGCCTCCGGAAGTGCGCGGCGCGTACCGAATGACTCTGGATTGAACTTTCTTTCCGCAACTCCAGGACGTCAGAACCCGCCGGGTTTTATCTCCCCTCTCCAATCAAGCTGTTGGGACCAGTACCAGCTTGCCGAAGAATTTTTTCGCCTTGAAATCGATCTGCGCGGCGTGAACATCCCTGAGCCCATAGGTTTTCCAAACCAAGGGTTTCAATCGGCCCGATTGAATATGAGATACGATATCGAGGAATTCATTCCGCCGCCAGAGAGTGGAGCCGATAATGGTGAGGTAGTTCAGATACACGGTTCTCATATCCATCTGAACCAAGGGCCCGGCAATCGCACCGGCAGTGACATAGCGGCCGCCATGCCGCAACACATTCAGAAGTTCGGGAAAAATTTCGCCGGCCACAACGTCACAGACAACATCCACCTGAACCGTGGGGCGCATATCGGAAAGGGATTCCGCAAGATTTGAGCCGCGGGTGATCACATGGTCGGCGCCAAGCTCCGTTGCCAGGCTCTCCTTGCCGCGGCCGACCACGGTGATGATGGTCGCGCCCCGCAGTTGGGCCAGTTGAATCAGTGCGGACCCCACACCGCCAGATCCACCGGTGATCAGAACGCTGTCCCCCTCCGCCACCCCGGCCCGGTTCAGCATGGACAAGGCTGTACCATACGCCGTGGGAAACGAGGCCAGCTCCACATCGCTGTAGCCGGAGTCAATCTCAACGGCATTGGCGGATGGCACGGCAACATACTCGGCATACCCTCCGTCTCTTTCACTGCCGATGATCTCACAGCCATCCAGCCCGTCCGAAGAATTGCTGTAGAGAATATAATCCACGATGACTCTCTTCCCGATGCGGGAATCCGGCACATGCTCTCCTACGGCGACGATGCGGCCGGCAATATCCATTCCCTGGATGCGAGGAAACGTCATGGGTTCTCTGCGCCAGCCCGATGTCTGATTCGGGTCCGCACCTCTTCCGTATGCGCCCTCACGGGTCCAGATATCGCTGTTGTTTACGGCGCATCCACCCACCTTCACAAGGACTTCTCCCGGCCCGGGGTTCGGCCGGGGCACATCGTCTCTGACAACGAGCTTTTCCAGTCCGCCATGACCGGTCAAATAAACAGCCAACATTTCCTGTCCTTTCCGGTTGGGGTGAAATTCAGCGCCGCCCGTTCATGAGATATCTTAGAATACGGTTTTTGGGCTGAGACAGGTATGTTTCATAGACCTGGCTGAATCCGCCCGGATAGTAGATCATGACCAGGATGAGGAAAACGCCGTAGAGAATCAGGTTGACGCCTGGCAGATCAGACAGTGAAGACCGAAGGAACTCCATGGCGAATATGAAAGGAAATGCAACGACGGCTCCGCCCCAGAGACTGCCCCGTCCGCCGATATAGGCCACCACGAGCACTTCGACCGTTTTGGTCGTGGCCATCACGTCCGGGGTCAAGACGCCGTAGAAATGGGCGTAGAATCCTCCCAAAAGGCCGGCCATGGTGCATGAAATGGTGAAATTGGAAACCCGGTAAAAAACCGGGTTGATACCGGAAGTCCGCGCCGCATCCATGTTCTGCCCAATGGCTTTGAACGCCAAACCCATGTCGGAGCGAACGATCCATTTGGTGGTGATGTAAATAAACAGCATCATCCCGATAATAAGATAATAATAGGGAAGATTGGATGAACTGTTGAACAGGAGTTCAGCCCGAAGCCCCAACACCCCACGGGTCAAATCTGTCAGTTTCGTGGCCAGGCCCATCAGCGCCAGCCCCAGAAACCAGGTCACCACAGCCGCGAAAATCCCTCTTTGTCGAAGCGTCAACAGGCCGAGGATAAACCCCAGGATACCCGAAAAAAGCGCCCCCACCAGCATCCCGAAAAAGGGAGAAAGCCCGATATGCCCGGCCAGCAGCGCAGAGACATAGCCTCCAAAGCCCACAAACGCATAGAATCCGAAGTTGACGATATTGATGAAACCGGCTGTAAAATCGAATGCAATGGCTTGCGCCGCGATCAGCCCGGCAGCAACCAGCCAGCGAATCAGATATTCCTGATTGAATGGAGGAATCAGAGGCAGAACCAAAAGGAGGATCAACCCGCACAAAGCAGCCGGTGTCATGCACAGACAGTCAAGGATTTTGTCGAACAGATTCTTTTCCATTGCTTTCACGTGCCCACCTTATTCATCGAGAATGCCTCTGACCGCGGATCCGAAGATTCCGCTCGGCTTAATGATGAGAATGAGAGTTATGATTGCCGTCGGGACCACGAAATCCCAGCCCATGCCGATGTATTCGATCGTGGCGACCTTCAGGAGTGCCACGATGAACGAGCAAAGGGCCGCCCCCATGATATTCCCGAGTCCGGCCAGAATGACGACGAACCATGCCATATAGAGCGGCTCCAAGCCCACCGTCGGGTACGAGGGATAGATGAAAAGCAGTGTCGCCCCGGCCACCGCCGCAAGTCCGCAGGAAAACGACATGGTGATGATCTGAATGAGGGATAAATTGATGCCGACACTGAGCGCACCTGCTTCATCCTGAGACACGGCAC
>CAZTKB010000010.1:0-26146 GCA_964614125.1 uncultured Desulfobacterales bacterium
CCCCAACACCATGGGCGTATGTGTGGGTAATTGTCAGCACCAGTGGGGAGGGAAATTATTAGCCTTGCCCATTCTCTGCGCTAGGGAAGAGAGGATGAGCTGCCGGGATCGGTCGCTCCGGAACGGCGGGCTGTTTATCCGAATTGCCGAAGCCCCTACTCCTCACCCCCGAACTCTTGACACTCCACCCTGTTTATGGGAAAGATACACGGGGCAGGGTT
This sequence comes from uncultured Desulfobacterales bacterium, assembly GCA_964614125.1. Classification (GTDB taxonomy): domain Bacteria; phylum Desulfobacterota; class Desulfobacteria; order Desulfobacterales; family Desulfatirhabdiaceae; genus UBA4064. The sequence goes on from CAZTKB010000010.1 coordinate 222, forward strand.
CCGCGCGCCGGTTTCTTTTCCCATGCTGACCGACTTTCTGCCTTTGCACTATCTCTCTGTCTGCCGTGAGGTCGATACAGATTTTCGCCGTTACCGGCCTGAATCGAAAAGACCCTGTCGGATGACTGGCATTTCCGGCTTTCCAACCTGTGAAAGGAGAATAAATGATACCGATTTCCGTGTGTCTGGCGGGTGCTTCGGGCTGGGCCGGTTCCGCCCTGGCCAAAGCCATTGCCGGAACCGATGATATTTCCCTGGTTTCCGCGGTTTCCCGTACCCATTCCGGCCAAGTTCTGGGAGATGTGCTTCAGGATTCCCGGTTGGCGGCACCCGTCTTTTCTTCCGTCCGGGAGGCGCTTTCGATACCCTGCCTGGTGATGGTTGAATTCACGAAGCCTTCAGTCGCCAAGCAAAACATTTTGGCTGCTTTGGAAGGAGGTGCCCATGTAGTGATCGGTACATCCGGGTTGACGGAATCGGATTTTTCGGAGATCGAATTCACTGCCCGGAAATACAACCGGGGCGTTCTGGCATGTGGCAATTTCGCGCTGACCGTTGTCCTTCTGCAGCGATTTGCGGAAATGGCAGCCAAATACATTCCTCATTGGGAAATCATCGATTATGCGCATGACGACAAAATGGATGTGCCCAGCGGAACCGCTCGGGAACTCGTCTACCGCCTGTCCCAGGTTCGAAACCCGCGCCTGACAGTTCCGTTTGAAGAACTGGTAGGACCCCTGGAAACCCGCGGCGCCACGGTATCCGGATCCCAGGTGCATTCGGTTCGTCTTCCCGGTTATACCATTTCTGCGGAAGTGATTTTCGGCATGCCTGACCAGAAGTTGATTATCCGTCATGAAGCGGGTTCCAGTGCCCAGCCATATGTGGACGGCGCGCTGCTGGCTATCCGAAAGGTGCCCGGGTTGGTTGGTTTGTACCGGGGCCTGGATCAGGTCATGGATTTCTGATCCCGGGCCGTCGCGGCGACCCGGGAAAACGCGTGGGAGGAGAGGGTCATGAAATTTCCGGATCTGGAACTGAATTCGTTTTTTACGTGGTCCAACCGGCCCCGTATCCTGTACGGGCCGGGTGTTCGCTCGGAGTTGGGATTTGAGATGAAACAGCTGGGCGGAAAGCGGGCCTATCTGATTACCGACCCGGGGGTGGTACAAGCCGGGGTCGCCGGCATGGTGGTGGAGGAAATCGCGAAAAGCGGTTTGGGACCTGCCGGGGTTTTCGATCGGATTTTGCAGGACGCCCGCATCGACATCATCAACGAGGCCGCGGCTGGGTACCGGGAGGCCGGGGCGGATTGCATGGTGGTTGTGGGAGGCGGCAGCGTGATGGATACCGCCAAGGCTGTTAATATTTTGATTGGAGAAGGCTTGGACGATTTCATGCCGCTTGCCGAACAGGCGGCATTGTGGGAAAACGCCAAACCGCTTCCTCCGCATATTGTTTTTCCCACCACCGCCGGGACGGGAAGTGAAGTGACCACGGCGATCGTGGCACTGGATACAATCAACAGCGTCAAGATGCAGATCACGCATCCCTTCAACGCCGATGTCGCCATGCTGGATCCGGAATTGACGGTTGGCCTGCCGCCTCACATTACCGCCTTCACCGGCATGGATGCGCTGACCCACGCCATCGAGGGGGTGACCTCAACCGCTGCTCAGCCTATCTCCGATGCACTGGGACTGCATGCGATCCGATTGATGGAAAAATATCTTCCTGTCGCAGTTCAAACTCCCGAAGATCTGATTGCCCGGGGAAACATGATGATCGCCGCCACTTTGGCCGGAATGTGTTTCGGCAATGCGATGCTGGGCGCGGTTCATGCGACAGCCCATGCCTTGGGTGCCCACTATGGTATTCCCCATGGACTGGCTAACGCGATCATGTTGCCCGTAGTGATGGAATACAACCTGGAAAGTGTTCCGGATCGATATCGGATGATTGCGGATGCGATGGGAATTTCCGTGGAGGGGAAAGATCCGCTGGATGCCGGGAGACTGGCGGTGGATGCTGTCCGGAAGCTGAAGCGAAACATCGGCCTTACCCAGACTCTGGCGGAATTCGGTGTTCCGCGGGACCGGGAAAAACTGGCGGGAACCATCGAACTGGCGGGGTCGGATTCCCAAATCGGTTATAACCCCCGATATGTCGAGGAATCCGATATTTTTAACTTGTACCTTCAAGGGTTCGAATGAAAGGAAACCGAATATGCAATATTGGAAAGATTCGCAAGAACCTGTTCAAGCCTTTGTCAAGCTGTTTCAGACCTGCATGCAGAATGAGGAATTGACCTCCGGATTGAAAAAGGTCAATCAGCTCATCTGGTTTGATTACACCGAGGATGGACCGGAATGCAGTTTCTGGGTGGATTGCCGTCATGGCGCTCTGGAGGTTGGCCCGGGGAAACCGGCGGAGGAACCCGACATGACCATGAGCCTTTCCGCCGACGATGCCCACCGCTCCTGGTCCAACAAACTGAATCCGGTCATGGCGATTACTCGAAAAAAGATCCGGGTCAAAGGATCGGCTACCGGCTTGTTGAAATTGGCGCCCAAACTGAAAGTTGTTTCCGAAATTTATGCGGGTGTACTCCGGGAAATGGGTATGGAAGACAAGATTCTGGCCTGAATACCGGCTGCCGGATACCGAAGGGGCATCCGGGAAGTCTGAACCCATGCCAATGGGAAAGGCGGCGTGAGACATGAAAGGAAATACGGGGAAAATCATTCAGGTGGATCTGACATCCGGTATCGTCGATCTGATGAAGCCGCCGGAGGAGGATTATCGGATGTTTGTGGGGGGCAGCGGGCTGGCGGCCAAGATTTTCTGGGACCGGGCGAATTTCCATGCGGACCCGTTGTCTCCCGAGGCTCTTCTGATGTTTCTGAATGGCCCTTTCGCTGGATTGAAACTCTCGGGGGCCAGCCGTTTCAGTACGGCGGGAAGGTCTCCGTTGACCGGTAACTGGGGGGACTCTTCCTGCGGCGGCTGGTTTGCTCCGGAACTCCGGTATGCCGGATATGACGGGATTCTGTTGATCGGCAGATCCCCGAATCCGGTGATGCTTGTCATCGAGGACGCATCCATCCGATTGGAGTCGGCCGACATGTATTGGGGAAACGGCATTGAATCTGTCACCCGTTCCCTGAAAGAGCGATTTGGGAAAACGGCCAGAACCTTGGTGATCGGTCCGGCCGGAGAAAACCAGGTTCCATTTGCAGCTATTCTGAACGAAGCGCATCATGCCTTCGGGCGGGTCGGATTCGGCGCGGTGATGGGTTCCAAAAATCTGAAGGCGATTGTGGTCAAAGCCAAAGTCCGGACACTGGATCTGGCGGATCCGGAGGCTTTCGAGGCCATGCGGGGGGAACTGAACGAACGGATCCGGACGGCGGTGGCCTCGGATGTCCTGCATACCCATGGTACGGCCGCCAACCTGGAGGGAGGTGTGTACAGCGGGGATGTTCCGATCCGGAATTTTACCTCCAATTTCTCGCAGGAAATGGGGGAAGCACTGAACGGTGCCGTTCTCAGTGAAACCTATCTGACCCATCCCTCTGCCTGTGCCTATTGTGGGATTGCCTGCAAGCGGAACATCGAGATACCGGATGGCCCATATGCGGTTCCCAAGGGACCGGGGCCGGAATATGAGACGATCGTTTCCCTGGGGTCCCTGATTGGTTGCATGGATCTGGCCGCTGTTTGCAAGGCAGGCCGTCTGTGCAACGATCTGGGGCTCGATACGATTACCACCGGTGCTACGATCGCTTGGGCCATGGAAGCATGGGAGTGTGGGGACCTTTCGGCGGAAGACACGGAAGACCATCCCCTGCGGTGGGGGGATATCGATATGGTGATCGATGTCCTCATCCCCGCCATCGCTTCCCGGGCCGGCAAACTCGGCGGCCTCCTGTCTCTCGGAAGTGCGGCCGCGGCCGCTTCGATCGGAAAAGGGAGCGAATACACGGTTCACAGCAAAGGCCTCGAGGTACCGGCCCACGATCCTCGGGGTGGGGGACACGGTCTGGCCTTGGCATATGCGGTCAGCCCGCGGGGCGCCTGTCATGTGGCTTTCCCGATTTTGTTTATGGAAATGGGTGCCTGCTATTATCCGGAGATTGGATTCGAATATGAACTGGAGCCCATGACCGACGAACACAAACCCGAAACGGTTGCGATTGCCGTTGCGCTGGGATCCATTGAAAACAGCGCGTGCTTCTGCCAATTCGCGGACCGGGAAATCACGATACCGGAGTGGGTGACCCTGTTTCGGGCAGTGGCTGGGTACGACTGGGATGTGAAAGCCATGATGCGGGCCGGGAAACGGATTTTTTACCTGAAACGCCTGATTAACTATCGGTTCGGGAGACGGGCGGCGGATGATACCCTGACTCCCCGGGTCCTGGAGCCTGCCCGGGATGGGGAGCCGGAGGGGGTGGAAATCCGGCTGGATCGCATGAAAGACCGGTTTTACCAATTGATGGAGTTGGATCCGGAAACCGGAATCCCGACACGGGAGGCGCTGGAAGCCTGCGGGTTGTCGGACGCGGCGGACCGGATCCGGTGACCAAGCGGCTGCGACGGATGCGGATTCAGGTTTTTCCAATCGGTATCCTGCGGGATCGCCTGCCGGAAAAGGTGTGTGAGGTCCCGGACCGGATGACCGTCGGGGAGTGGATCGGAACCCTTTCCCTTCCCGAACGGTTCAAACCGGCGGTGTGGGTGAATGGAAAGAGAGCCGAACCGGAGACGGTTTTGCATGACCAAGATCAGATCCGGATCGTGTCCCGGTTGACCGGGGGCTGACCGGGTTGAAGCACCCGGTGCGGCGGCCGGATCGATTCAGGAGGCGTATGCACCAAATTCTGGTATATTCCGATTCCCTGTCCTGGGGGATCATTCCCGGGACCCGGAAGCGGCTGTCGTTTGAACAGCGCTGGCCGATTATCCTGGAAAAATCGCTGCTGACCATGGGGTTGCCGGTACGCGTAATAGAGGACTGTCTGAATGGCCGACGCACGGTGTGGGAGGATCCGTTCAAGCCCGGGCGAAACGGCTTGGCTGGTTTGGCTCAACGGGTGGAAAGCCATTCCCCTCTGGATCTGGTCATCCTTCTTTTGGGAGCCAATGATCTGCAATCCGTGCATGGATTGCAGTCCTGGCATGTGGCCCAAGGTGTTGTCGCGCTGATCCGAGAGGTTCGAAATGCCCTGATCGAACCGGGCATGCCGGTGCCTCCGGTGATGGTGATTGCACCGCCCCCGATCCGTGTCGCCAAAGGAGAAATGGCCATGAGGTTTTACGGGGCCGGACCACGGTCGCAAGACCTTGCCGACATGCTGCGGGCGGAATGTGTGAAATGGGAATGTGCATTTTTTGATGCCGGCGAGGTGGTTGAGGTCAGTAATGTGGATGGGGTACATCTGGATGCCCCCAGTCATGAGATCCTGGGGTTGGCACTGGCTCCGGTAGTTTCTCGGATGATCTTGAAAGAGGATGACTGCCTGGAGCTTGGATGCCAGACAATGAATCCGAAAATTTCCACATGAAACTGTTGTTGATCGAGGACGATTCCAAGATTGCCTCTTGGGTAATGAAGGGGCTTCGGTCCGCCGGATATGTGGTAGACCATGCGGTGGACGGAGAGGAGGGGCTGGATCTTGCCCTGTCGGAATCGTATGATGCCCTCGTAGTGGATATCATGGTTCCCAGGCGGGATGGCCTGTCGGTGGTGCGGCAGCTTCGCCGCCAACAGGTCAATACTCCTGTGTTGATTCTAAGCGCCCGGGGTGAGGTGGAGGACCGGGTTCGAGGTCTGGAGACCGGGGCCGACGATTATCTGACCAAACCATTCGCTTTTTCGGAGTTGTTGGCACGGATTCAGGCCTTGATTCGCCGGGGAGGCGGCACGACCGACCCGGTTTACCTGAACGTAGGGGATCTCTCGATGAACCGGCTGACCCGTGAGGTGACTCGGGCCGGCAAAGAGATTGTCCTTCAGCCACTGGAATTCGCCCTCCTGGAATATCTCATGCGGAACGCCGGACGGATCGTTTCCAAAACCATGATCATGGAACATGTCTGGGATTATCATTTCGATCCGCAGACCAATGTGGTGGAGGCCCGGATCAGCCGTCTTCGGGAAAAAATCGACCGGGAATTCCCAACCAGGCTGATCCACACCGTCCGCGGGGTAGGCTATGTCATTCGAGAAACCCAGCCGTCTCCGGCATAGTCTTTCCGTCCGCCTCACCCTCTGGTATGCCGGGATTTTTGTCGTCTGCTCCTTTGCCGCCTTCTTTCTATTTTATGTTCTCATCGCCTCCGTGATTCGGGAGAATACCGATCAGGAGATTCTGGGCCAGGCCGCGCAACTGTCAGCTGTTCTTCGGGAAAGGGGGGTTCGGGCACTGGAAAACCATGCCTGGCTGGAGGCACAGGCGGCCGGAGAACGAAAAATCTTCATCCGGCTGTTGTATCCGACCGGTGAAGCCTTTTCTTCCTCGAACATGGCGGCCTGGAAGGACATCTCCGTCCGGCGCTCCGCCGTCGATCGGCTCTTGTCCGGCGCCGACCGTGTCTGGGAAACCGGGGTGCTTTCCAGCCGGCAGGAACAGGTACGGATCCTGTACACGTTGATCGGGCCGGGTGTGATTCTGCAGATCGGGCGCTCCCTGGAAAATTATGCCCGTATCATCGGAGCGTTTCAGGGAATTTTTCTGACGACCATGGCCGTGCTGGTAGGTCTGGCGGTTGGTGTCGGATGGTTCATGGCCCGCCGCGCGGTTTCCGGGATCGAAGCGGTGACACACACCGCGCGGATGATTTCCGCCGGCGCCCTGAATAAACGGGTTCCGGTATCCGGCCAGGGGGATGAGATCGATCAGTTGGCAGGGGCGTTCAACCGGATGCTGGATCGTATCGAAGTTCTGGTTACCGAAATCCGCCAGATGGCGGACAACATTGCCCACGATCTGAAAAGTCCCCTGACACGAATTCGCGGGAATGCCGAGATAACCCTGACCACGGGAGAAAACCTGACCGAATACCAGGCCATGGCTGCCGGTACGATTGAGGAATGCGACCGGCTGCTGGATGTCATCAACACGATGCTCATGATTTCCCGAACCGAGGCCGGCGTGGATATCCCGGCCCAAGTTCCCCTGGATCTGGCGGAGATTGTTCGGGAGGCCTGTGAACTGTTCGCCCTGGCCGCGGAAGACAAGGGACTGTCTCTCTCGAGCGAGGCTCCGGAATCCTGCCGGATTTCGGGAGACCTGCGGGGCATTCAGCGGATGTTGGCCAACCTCATCGACAATGCCGTTCAATATACGGATGCCGGAGGAACGGTACGGGTTTCGGTTGCCGATGGCCACGACAATACGGTTATCCTGAAGGTCGAGGATACGGGAATCGGCATGGCCGAGCCGGATCTGAGTCATATTTTTGACCGTTTTTACCGATGTGATACCAGCCGTTCCCCATCCGGGACCGGACTGGGCCTCAGCCTGGCAAGGGCCATTGCTCGTTCCCATGGCGGGGACATTACCGTCCAAAGCCGCCCCGGCCATGGGAGCGTGTTTTCCGTTCTCCTGCCCCGATCCTGATTCCGTTTCCTCTCCGGTTTCACATTACCAAATGGTAATCTTGCGGTAACCTTCCGGTCAGAAACGCCTCGTATACTGGTTGGCACAGGCAAAGATGCGCCTGGAACCCGATAGAGGAGGACGTGGTATGAAATCAAGAAGAAAATTCGCAGTGGTGGGAATATGGATGGTACTGGCGGCCGTGGTGATGGGAATCGGTACCGGAATGTTTTTGGGCCCTGAAGCGCCACAGGCGGCGGTTTCCGCCGGAGATGGCAGCGATCTGGCGATGATTCCGTCCGGATTCAGTGAACTGGCCAAACAGGTTCGGGATGGGGTGGTCAATATTCAGGTGGTTCGGAAGATCCAGGAAACCGGATCTCCGCGCTTCCGGCGGGATCCTTTCGGAGACAGGAATCCCTTTGAGGGATTTTTCGGGCCGTTTGGCGGTGTCCGGCCGGAGAGAAAACAGCAGAGCGTCGGTTCCGGGTGTATCATCAGTCCGGATGGATACATTCTGACCAACAACCATGTGGTGGAAGGGGCGGATGAGATTCGGGTGAAACTTTCCGATGGCAGGGAGGCTTCCGGTCAGATTGTGGGGCGGGATCCCCAGACCGACCTGGCCCTGATCCGGATTCCGGGTATGTCGAATTTGACTTCCCTGAAGCTCGGGGATTCGGATGAAATCCCGGTCGGAAGCTGGGTGGTCGCTGTGGGAAGTCCTTTCGGACTGGAGCAGACAGTCACGTCCGGGATTGTCAGTGCCAAAGGCCGGGTGATCGGTTCCGGACCGTATGACGATTTCATCCAGACCGATGCGTCGATCAACCCCGGAAACAGCGGTGGTCCCCTCATCAACCTGAAAGGGGAGGTCATCGGCATCAATACTGCGATTGTCGCTTCCGGCCAGGGTATCGGGTTTGCGATCCCGGTGAATATGGCCAAGGAGATACTTCCGCAGCTCCAGCAGGCCGGTGTGGTGACCCGGGGCCTGTTGGGAGTCAGTGTTCAGGAAGTGACACCCGAGATCGCTTCTCATTTCCGTCTTTCCCAGACTGCCGGGGCGCTGGTGGCGATGGTGACGCCGGACGGGCCGGCGGATCGGGCCGGAATTCAGTCCGGCGATGTGATTGTACTGTTTAATCGTCAACCGGTAGCCAAGTCCCATGACCTGCCGCGGATGGTGGCTTCGACACCGGTCGGAAAAGTGGTGCCGATCCAGGTGATCCGGGATGGGAAACCACTCGATCTTTCAGTCAGAATCGGAGAGATGAAAGGAGAGGAACCGGCTGAGGCGGACAATCCGGCCCAGAATCAGCTGGGCATTTCCGTACAGAATCTTCCGGCGGATTCGGATCGGAAAACGGGGCCGGAATCCGGTGGCGGGGTTCGGGTGAGTGACGTGATACCCGGTTCTCCGGCCGCCGAAGCCGGTTTACGGGTTGGGGATATCATTCGGGAGGTGAATCGAAAGCCGGTAGCAAATGTATCGGAATGGGTCCGTGAAATAGAATCTTCTTCCAACCGGGAAAGTATTCTGCTGCGGATCGAAAGAAACCGGGCCAGTCTCTTTGTAACGGTAAAACCGAAATAACCGATCTTTCCCTACGATCGGGAAGATTTTCCCGATCGTAGGGATCCGGAATCAATTTTTCTTTTCCAGATGTTGGATGATGTCATCGGTGATTTGGTGGTCGTCTTCCCGGAAAAAAGGAATCAGTTCCGCGGCGACCTCTTTGAGGGACTTGATTTTTTTGTCCCGCATGACGCTCTGAATTTTTTCGACGCCTCGTTCGATCAGTCTCAGCCCTTCGGCGATGGTGATGATGTCCTGCCTTTCCATGGGTGGTGCCTCCTGTCAATGAATTATCGGGAATGGGGGGATCGGTTTTTTTTCTGTTTGATGGATACCGCCCGGGCGGCATCCATGACAGCCTCGGAAAATGTGGGGTGGCTGTGAATGATTCGGGCCATGTCTTCGGCGCCGGCGCCGAATTCCATGGCGGTGACGCATTCGGCCAGAATTTCGGATACATGAGGCCCAATCAGATGAACCCCCAGGATCCGGTCTGTCCTTGCGTGGGCGATCAGTTTGACCATGCCTTCCGTCTCTCCCAGGCATTGGGCCCGGCCATTGCCGGAAAAAGGAAAGACAGCGCTCTGGTAGGGAATCTGACGGTCTTTGGCCTGTTCTTCGGTCAGCCCGACGCTGCCCACCTCGGGTGAGGTATACACGACGGACGGGAGGGCGTCGTAATTGACTTCCGGATGGAGTCCATTCATGGATTCGACAGCCGCGATTCCCTCGGCCGAAGCTTTGTGGGCGAGCATGGGACCCGGGATGACATCTCCGGCCGCGTAAATGCCTGTTGCGGTGGTCTGATACCCGGCATCTGTCCGGATACAGCCGGTTGCCGAATCGATTTCGATACCCGCCGCCTCCAGACCCAGATCCTCGGTCAGGGGTTTTCGGCCTGCGGCGACCAGGACCCGGTCACAATCCAGTGTTTCCTGTTTTTCTCCGGATTTCAGTGTCAGGGTTACACCATTCGAGGATAAGCGGTGTTCCATCACCCGGGTCTTGAGACGGATTTCGATGCCTTGCCGTTCGAGGCTCCGTTTCAGGGTCCGGGAAATCTGTCCGTCCAGTGTTCCCGCGATCTGGGGAAGCATTTCGATGACGGTGACCCGGGAACCCAGGCGTTTCCAGACCACTCCCAACTCCAGCCCGATGTATCCGCCTCCGATAATGGCCAAATGTTCCGGGGCCTCGGTGAACTCCAGCGCGCCGGTGGAATCGACGATTCTGCCATCCGTCAGCGCGAAACCCGGGATACCGGCCGGGATGCTTCCGGGGGCCAGCAGGATAAAACCCCCCTCGATGGTGCGGTTGCCGTCACTGGATTCCACCTCGACCCGGTGGTTCCCGGACAATCGCGCTGTTCCCGAAATCAGGGTGATACCCTGTCCGGTCAGCAGTTTTTTCAGTTGTCCGGTCAGGGTTTCCACGACCCGGTTTTTCCGGTTCATCATGCGGGCCAGGTCCAACTCCACGCCGGAGATCCGGATTCCGTGATCCGCCATCCGGTTCTGGGCCAATGCCAGTCGTTCGCTGGAATCCAGGAGGGCTTTACTGGGAATGCATCCGACATTCAGGCAGGCGCCCCCGGGCTGTTCCCGACGATCCACGCAGGCGGTTTTCATTCCCAACTCCACTCCCCGGATGGCTGCGGCATATCCGGCGGGGCCGGCTCCAATAATGACGAGGTCAAAGGTTTTTGCTTCTGCCATGATTACACCTCCACAAGCATCCGTTCCGGAGCCTCGACGCATTCTTTCACCCGTTTCAGGAAGGTCACCGCGCCTTTTCCATCCACGATCCGGTGATCGTAGCTGAGGGCCACATACATCATGGGCCGAATGACGACGGCGTCATCGATGACCACCGGACGTTTTTCGATTTTGTGCATCCCCAGAATGCCGCTTTGGGGGGTGTTCAGAATCGGGGTGCTGAGCAGGGACCCATACACACCGCCGTTTGAGATGGTAAAGGTTCCTCCCTCCAGTTCTGCGATGTTCAGCCGGTTCGTGTTGACACGCTCCACCATATCGGCAATCGCTTTTTCCAGTTCCGCGAAGGATTTGGTTTCCGCGTTCCGGATTACCGGCACTACCAGACCTTTTCCGCTTCCGACTGCCACGCCGATATGGCATGCCTGGTGGTACAGGATGTCGTCCCCATCGACGGAAGCATTGATGTCCGGGATCAGCTGCAGAGCCGAAACACAGGCCTGGATAAAAAAACTCATGATTCCCAGGGAAACCCCGTGTTTCTGCTGGAAGGGCTCCTGGTAGGTTTTTCGAATTTCCAGAACCCGGCTCATGTCGATTTCGTTGAAGGTGGTCAGCATGGCCGTGTTTCGCCGGGCCTCGAGGAGACGTTCGGCGATCCGTTTCCGGATCGGGGTCATCGGTTTTCGAATCACGGAGGATTCCGGTGATGGGGCGGGATCCTGCGGTTTTTCGGTTGGCGTCTCCGGTGGTGGGGGAGGGGCCGGGAGATTTTCGAGATGCAGCAGGACATCGCCCCTGGTGATCCGTCCACCGGGGCCGGAGCCGGTCAGTTGTTTTAGGTCAATGCCGTGCTCCCGGATCAACCGCCGGACGGAAGGGCCGTTCAGATAGTCGGATTCGGATTCGGTTTCGGATGGTGGTTCGGATTCCCCTGGAGAGTTGGTAGAAGAAGAGGGTTCGGAAGAAATACCGGAAGAAAAGGTGGTGTCGGGAGCCCGAAGAGGGGGCTCTGGCGGGGAGGACGATTCAGCCGCCGGAGATTCGGCGGGTTGGCCTTCGGTTTCGATTCGCCCTACAACCGCACCGATCCGGACCGTAGTCCCGGCTTCGGTCAGAATGACCAGAACCCCATCGGCCTCGGCCGGTATTTCCAGGGTTACCTTGTCGGTTTCGATCACCAGCACCGGATCTCCTTTGGATACCCGATCCCCGTTCTGTTTCATCCATTGGGCCAGAACAGCTTCCTGGATGGATTCGCCCACTGTCGGAATTGTGATGTCCACTGTCATGTGATTCTCCTTCCCGATGTCTGGATTCGGCCGGTATGGTGTCCAAGGATGAGAGGTCATGTACAATACCGCCGGTTATGATTCTTATCCTTTCCCGGGAATTCGATCAATGGTTTTTTCCAGGGGGCCGTCAAAGTCGCGCGCTCCCGCCTCTGCCTGGCTGCTTGAGCAATGGCTGGTCGGCCCGCCGTCCCGAGGCGACCTATCCCGTTTTCCCGGTTCCTCTTGCAAAATCGCCGGCACTGTGAAAAAGGAGAACGATGGATTCAGGCAGGAGGACTCAGATGGACAGGCTCCTGATAACCGGCTCCGGAGGATTTCTGGGACAGGAGTTGTGCCGGTACGCGGTAAAGAGTTGGCGGGTCTTGGGTATCAGCCGAACCTCAGATTCCGGTGTGGCGGGCGCCGAAAATTTGCGGCTGAATCTGCGCGACAGCCGGGAGATTCAGGCTGCCTTGGATCGTGTCCGGCCGGATGCGGTGATCCATGCGGCGGCCATGGCGGATCCGAATGCCTGTGAAGACCATGTGGCGGAATCCCAACAGATCAATGTGGATGCTTCGATCCGGATTGCCACCTGGTGCGCGTCCAACCGGGTACCGCTGGTGTTTATCTCCAGTGATTTGGTATTTGACGGGACCCATGCTCCGTATCGGGAAACAGACCCGGTTTCCCCCTTGAATGAATATGGCAGGCAGAAGGCTCAGGCCGAATGCCGCATTCTGGAGATTTTCCCTGAAGCGGCTGTCTGCCGGTTGTCGCTGATGTATGGATCCAGCGGGTCAGGCCGTCAGAAACCGCTGGCCGACGTCCTGCTATCCGGCCAACCGGTACGGTTGTTTACCGATGAATTCCGGACCCCGCTCTACGTTCGGGATGCCGTAACCGGAATATTGCAGGTGCTGGCCCGGGCTTGCGGAATTGTGCACTGGGGAGGAGGAGAGCGGTTGTCCCGATATGATTTCGGGAGAATGCTGGCAGAAATCTTGGGTGTTCCGGACTATCTGGTCTCTCCCTGCCGACAGAAGGACATTCTCATGAAGGCCGCCCGTCCCCGGGATGTGTCCCTGGATATCAGTAAGGCGGCGGGCCTGGGATTCCGGCTTCTTCCTCCGCGGGAGATTCTGGCTTGCCTGTATGGGAGGGATCCCGTCGGGTATTTCAGACAAGCAAAGCCAGGACAGTGACCGCCCAGCCTATCGTCAGGGATCCGACCACTTTCAGGGCATAGGCCAGGTGATTCAGAAAAGATTTCATTGATTCGGGCTGAAGCCATCTGGATCGGTAGGGCATTGGTTTCATTCGATACCTCCGAAAGTGAAGAGCCGGCAGAAAATAGAGAATGTTTGGTTGCAATAATAATTAATCTGTGGTTAAATAAAAGTCAAGGCAAAATTTTGCTATTGGTTAATTTTTTAGAGGTCGGCAGCCGGCATAAGTGATGGAGTCGGCCGTTTCGACAAGGGGATGCGAATGGTCAAGGAATCACCGGAGTACCTCTATGAGTGTTTCATGAAGGCACTGGAATATGAAGCCGCAAAAAAAGGGAGAGGAGGGCGGGCCTATCTGGCAACAGCCGCCGGAATTTCCAATGCCTACGTCACCCAGATCTTTAAACGGGAAAAATCCGCTTCCTTTACCAAACAGGTCGAGCTTTCCCGCTCTCTGGGGTATACCTTCGAGGAATTCCTGGGATTGGGAAGATCCCTTGTCGAAACCGGGAAACCACCCGCTACACGGCAAGCCGATTCTCTTTTTCCCACCCGGGATATCGAATCTTCTCCCCTGGTGATCTTGGCACCTTCCAATTGGGATCCCGAACATTTCCGTAGGGCCGATGAAGAGTTTTTCGGTATTCCTCTGTATGAGACCGGAAAACTGGCTGCCGGTGGGAACGGTGTTATGTTTGATCCCTATGAAGAACCTGCTTCCATGGTGGTGGTGCCCCGGCCGGAATTGCCCGGGTGTTCGCGGCATCGGTTGGCGGCTCTTCGCGTAGGCGGGGATTCCATGGAACCGTTGATCGGTCCCCACTCGGTCATTGTGATTGATCTGGATGACCGGGAACGGGTGGAGGGGAAGATTTATGCCGTAGCGACCCGGTCCGGCGATGCGGATATTGCGTCCGTGAAACGGATCCGGACATGGGATGCGGGAAATGGTTTCGTTTTGGTCAGTGAGAACCCGAAATATCCGCCTGTGATTTCCTATCTGGATTGGCCGGAGCTCTGTCTGGGGCGGGCGGTCTGGATGTGGCGGAATATCCGAAACCAGTGAAACCGGTTCGGTTTTCTGAAAACAGGTTCCCGGCCGGGCTGTCTTATTTTTCCGGACGGCCGGGAACCGGATGTATCAGGTCGGAGGAACTCCAATGTAGGTATGGGGCGTGATATTGGATAACTCCTGTTTGACCGAGTCGGATACCGGCAGGGAATCGATGAACGAACGGATTGTTTCCCGGTCGATGATCGCGTGTGTCCGTGTGAGCTGTTTCAGGGCTTCGTAGGGATCGGGAAAGTTTTCCCGGCGTAGAATGGTTTGAATTCCTTCCGCCACAACCGCCCAGTTGTGTTCCAGGTCTTCCGAGATGGTATCCCGGTTGACTGTCAGGCGGTTCAATCCCCGGTTCAGGGAAGACAGTGCGATTCCGGTATGGGCCAATGGAACTCCCAGGTTCCGGGTGACTGTCGAGTCGGTAAGATCGCGCTGCAACCGGGATATGGGAAGCTTGGCGGAGAGATGTTCCAAAAGGGCGTTGGCAATTCCCAGATTCCCCTCAGCGTTTTCAAAATCAATCGGGTTGACCTTATGAGGCATGGCCGATGACCCGACCTCACCGGAGCGGATTTCCTGCCGGAAGTAGTTCAGGGAAATATAGGCCCACATGTCCCGAGCCAGATCGATCAAAATGGTGTTGATGCGTTTCACGCCGTCGCAGAATGCGGCCAGGTGGTCGTACGGCTCGATTTGGGTGGTGACGCGGGTACGGACCAGCCCCAGCCGCTCACGAACCAGGCGGTCGGCGAAGGCCGGCCAGTCGATGTGGGGATAGGCGGCGTGGTGGGCGTTGAAATTACCGGTTGCCCCCCCGAATTTGGCGGTGAAGGGCACTTGCCGCAGCAATCGGATCTGGCCTTCCAGCCGGTCCGAAAAAACCAGAATCTCCTTGCCCAGGGTGGTGGGGGAGGCCGGCTGTCCATGGGTCCGGGCCAGCATCGGGATCTCCTTCCAAATTTCGGCCCGGTCTCTCAGTGCAGTGACGAGGTGGTCCAGAGTGGGATTGAGCCATTGGATTACCGCATCTTTCAGGCAAAGCGGCAGTGCGGTATTGTTGATGTCCTGGGAGGTCAACCCGAAATGAATAAATTCTTTCCGATCGGACCATCCCTTGCCGTCGAACACTTCCCGAAGAAAATACTCCACGGCTTTGACGTCGTGGTTGGTACCGGATTCGATTTCTTTAATGCGCCGGGCGTCCGAAAGCTGAAATTCTCGGTACACGGCACGGAGGGCTTCCTCCTGCTCCCCTGAAAAAGGCGGCAGGCCGGGAAGAAGGAGTTCGGACAGCGCCAGAATGTACTCGATTTCAATTCGAACGCGATACCGGATCAGCGCATATTCCGAAAAAAATTCTGCCAGAGGGGCGGTGTTCCGGCGATACCGTCCGTCCACGGGAGATATGGCTGTAAGCGGCATAAATTCCTTCATGAAAACTCCATGGGGTCAAGGGTTGAGTCGAAGGGTTATCCGGAGAGGGTGAGATCCTCGCACTCCTGCGTTCCGTCCAGAAAACGCAGGGCCAGCATGGTAATGTCGTCGAATTGGGGCATTCCGACGGCGTGATTCTGAACATCCCGGTAAACGGAATCCAACATGTCGCGAGTCGACAGATGGGCGCAGCGGGAGAGGGAGGCCACCAGGCGGCTTTCCCCGAACTGTTCTTCGGATTCATTAATGGACTCGGTAATGCCGTCCGTGTACAAAAACAGGGTCTGTCCGGGGTTCATCCGGGTGGTGGAATGGTGGAATTCGAAGCCGTCCCATACGCCCAACGCGATGCATTTTTCCGAATGAACCGCCTGGATGTCATTTTCTCCCGAGACCAAGTAGGGCGGGTTGTGTCCGGCGTTGCAATACACCAATTCCCCGGTCCGAAAATTCAACACTCCCAGAAACATGGTGACAAACATCATGGACGGGTTGTCCACCGACAGATCGTGGTTGACATGGGTCAGCACCTCGGCGGGGTTGATGCCGGCGATGGCCTTGATCTTGATCAGGGTCCGGGTGATGGCCATAAACAGAGACGCCGGAACTCCTTTGCCCGAAACGTCGCCTACGGTGAAACAGAGATGCTCCGCATCGAGAAAGAAGAAATCATACAGGTCTCCTCCTACCTCTTTGGCGGGAACCAGGTCGGCCCACAGGCTGAACTGGGGGCATGCCGGAGGACCGGGAAAGGATTTCGGGAGAATCCCCATTTGAATGTCATGGGCGATCTTCAGTTCACTTTCAATCCGTTCCTTGGCTGCGGTCGTTTCGGTAAGATTGTGTATATATTCCTTCAGGGAGGTCTGCATCCGGGAGAAGGATTCGGTCAGCCGCCCGACTTCATCCCGGGATCTGGCCGGCGGAAGCTGGGCGTCCAGATTTCCGGTGGAAGCCGAATGAACCGCGTTGGTCAGGTCATGCAGCGGACGGGTGATATTCCGGGAGATGCCGGCAATCACCAAGCCCAGAACGGAAATCCCGAAGATCGCTAGAAAAATGACGATCCGGTTGAGCTCATGAATATCCTCCAGTGCCTCGTCGGCCGGGAAAAATACGCCCAATGACCATCCGTTGGAATGAACCGGTGCGTAAAACAGGTATCCTTCCACCCGGGTTACGGGATCCTGACACCGGATGAATCCAGTTTTCTGCCGGATCATGTTTCTTCCGATTTTCCGCATCAGGAGGTTGTCGTGCTCTTCGTTCAGGCTGAACAGGGTTTCGTTCATGATGAACCGACTGACCGGATGGGTGACAAATGCTCCGTTCTGGCTGATCAAAAATCCGTATCCGGTATCCAGCACACGGATGGAACTGACGACTTTCTGTAACCATTCCAAGGAGATGTCCATCGTGATGATCCCCTTGAACACCCGTTCTCCGTTCAGGATCTGATAAAAAGGAGAGGAGTAGGTGGACATCAGAATGTTTCCGGCTCCCTCGTCGAAATAAGGCTCGCTCCAGACGGACCGGTTCAGTTCTTTGGGAACCACGTACCAGTCCGAATAAAAATAGTGATAGTCCTTGTTTCCGATATAGGTAAACAGAAGCTCCTTTCCCTGCTTATAAAAATAAGGAGCGAAATATAGCCGGTCCGGATCGAATTGAAAGGGCTCAAAGGCGATGGTGCCGCCGTATACCTCCGGGTTGTTGCCGATGCTTTCCCGAAGAACATCCAGCAGTTCTTCTTTGGTGTAGATGGTATTTTCGATCCAGATCGCCGCGGTCTCCGTGATTTTCTGAATCGGGGCCAACACACTGTCAATCTGGTTGACAATGTTCAGTGTCAGGTTCTCCGCGTTATTTTCCAGGTTTTTCAGGATCAGTTTTCGGGAAATGAAATAGTTGACACCGAAAGCCGACAGAAAAATCAGAGAGACGCCGGTCAGAATATATACTCCCAATTGGAAGGCGATGCCCTTATGGCGAATCATCGTGGATACATCCTTTGGAAAAATATTCGAAATTCGGCGGAGCGGCGATCAATTTTTCGTCCTGAAGAACTTCACAGACATGGCGGAAATCCGCTTCCCGCAGTACTCCCGGACGGATCGAGGCGGTGTTCGGCACATAGAGTTCCTGGATCCGGTTCAGCATCCACCGCTGATGGGTCCGGTTGGCCGGGACGAAGTTCTCCTCCATGGCCCGGATGACAATGTCCAGGGCTTCTTCGGGATGGCGGAATGCGTAGTCCCATCCCTCCATCGAGGCATGAACAAACCGGCAGAGAAGACCCGGTTTTTGGGCCCACGTGCTTCCCAGAACATAGATTCCGTCTTCGGGAAAATTGAGGTCGTAATCCTGAAAGAAAAAGGTCTGCAGCTCTTCCGGCTCGATCCCATAAGTCAAAAGGGTATGGTATTCATTATACCACATAACCAGGGCCAGATCTACGGCACCCCGAAGAAACAGGTTCAACGTGTTTCCAGCGGTGACCGGGGTCACATTCAGGCCGAGCCGATGGAAAAAAGCCTTGGGTTGGATTTGGAAATCGGCCGGCCACATGGCGATTTTCTTTCCGTTCATATCGGCGATGGAACGAATAACCCCGTACTTTTGAGCCACCATGATCAAAGCGGATCGCTGGATCAACTGAGCCAGATTGACCAAATCAGCGCCGCTTGCCGCCAGTTGGATGGCAGTGGACAGCCATAATGTCACGACATCGGCTTTCTGATGGAGAAGAAAGTCTACGGGGGAACGGTTGGGGCTTCCCTGGATAAAGTCGAGATCGATACCGTGATTTCGATAGAACCCTTTTTCCACGGCTACGTAAAATCCGGCAAACTGGGCCTGTGGACACCAGTGGGGAAGAAAGGACAACCGGTCCGGCTGGTTCCCCCAGGCTGTCGGCACTAGGAAGGTGCTGCAGGCGATGATGACGGCGAATCGAATCACGGTCCGGAACAACATGACTCACTCGGTTGCAGGGTTGCCGGGAAGATGGAAGTATCTGGATACTTATAGTGGATATCGGAGGGAATGTAAATAGGGTTTCGGGAAAAGGACAGGGTTCCCTCACAGTATGCACCATCGGTCCGGCTTTCCAGCGGAAAGGCTGTTTGCTGAACCTGACACGGAAAACTTTTGACAGGCTTTTCCATCGGGAATCGGGTTTTCTTATAGGATGGCAGGTCTCTGCCCGGTGACGTAGGGTTCCCGCAGTAGGAAATGCCGAATAAAACGGGGATCCAAATCGGAAAGCGACACGGCTCCCAATTCGGATTCCAGATCATCGAAGAGGGCGTCCAGAGCTTGGCCGACAGACCGGGTGATGTCCGATGCGGAGAGATCTGTGGTGGCGGACAGCCATGTCAGGAACCGGATTTTGGTATCATTAGGGATTTGGGGTTGCCAGCTGTGTTCCCACATCGAAGCCAGAAAGCGACGCAGGGTGGCCAAATCCAGTGTAATGTCGTCTGGTGCGGTATGGCCCGTTTCGACACAGGCCCACCGGGTTAGAATCAGGTTTTGCCAGGTGATGCCGGTTTTTTTCTTCCGATGAAAGGAATGCCCTGAAATTCTGCCGAAAACCCGGAAAAGAAGTTGATCCAGCTGGATAGTTTCCTCCAGGTCCTGTGAAACAAGCCGGATGTCCGCCATTGACCGGAACTCCCGGTACAACGATCCGGAAGCCAGACTGCTGTCGTAGCAAAGGGGGCGTTTCAGCAGCAATCCACCCAGTGTCCCCATTTTGGACTCGGTCCAGAAGGAAAGTGGCAGTGGAATGGATTGGAACCAGCTGTTTCGTACCCATTTTTTCGCGCGTGATTTCAATAGGAGAGCTTCCCGGTAACCGACTCGAAAGAGATCTGTCAGGAGGTGCTTACGAAAAAGGCGAATTGCCGCCGTGGGAGTAGGCGTCGCTTCGGTAACGGTTTCGATCCCGATTTCCAGGTATCCCCGAATTTTGGCGGCGATGGCTTCCAGGTCGGAGCGGGAAGAAATTTCCTTTTGGTCCGCCATCGCTATGCGGTTGGTCAGGGCCGTGATTTCCAGGGTGATATCCTCCCGCAATGGATCATCCTGCGGCAAAGACCTGCTGTCCATGAGGCGGTTTTCGCCAAAAAAGATGTTCTCGGCATATCGGGGAAGAGGACCGGATCCGGAAGTGGTATCTTTATGCCGGGCTAACGGCGGCCGAGAGGGAATATTTTCGGGCCGAACTGGCTGGTAAACCCCGATTGCTTCCTCGAACGGCAGAAACCCTTTTTCCGCCATTCTCCCGTTGCGCTGACGGTACAATTCTTCCTCGATATCCGCCGACGGGCACCCCCTGCTTTCCCACAGAATATTCTGAAACATCCCGTGGTCTTGCCGAGCCAGTCTGTCCAGGAACCCGAAAAGGAATTGTTCCCGATCTTCTATTTCCGAAAAACCGAAATTGGGCTCCGACTCAGAAATTGCGGGGGAAGCGGGCCGAATCCGAAAATAATACATACCATCCAGAGTCACGGCATCCTCCGGAATATCGGCCAAATCTTGATCGTGTTCCCGGATATACAACTCCAGGTGTCGAAACAGGTACCACTCGATCAATTCAGTTTCTTCCCGAACCAGCCATTCGATTGTCCGCCTGGGATCTGCGGCTGTGAGATGGTTCATCCACCGGGACAGGGCTGCGTCATTCAAACGATCCTGTTCCCAGCATTCCATGTCCAGCATAAACAGCCATTGCCTGGTTGAGGCCAGTTCCAATAGCGGATGAGAATCATTCAGTCCGATCTGGTGGATCAGAAGGTACAGATCAGGTTCGGAAAAGGAATGGACCAGGGCTCTGGCCTCGGGATATTCCAGGATGGCATCCATGGCCTTTTCCGGTGCCATGGCCAGAAGGTCTTCTCTTTTTTGAGCCAGATTTCGGATGCGGTCGGGGATGGAAAGACTGCGAAGTTCGGTTGAATGAGGCATGGTGTTGTCTGTTTCCTGTTGAAAAAAAGTCGGGAGGAAGTCCACCCGGACCTGGCTCCGGAGATGGATGGTTATGCCATTGTTGATCTCCATCATAAAAAAACGCCGTTTTTCTGTCAACTCAGACCCTGAAAACATGCTCCCTTTTTACCGGCAATCGGTTTTTTGTGTTGACTTTCGGTATTCACCTGGTGTAGTGACGGCCAATAATTAACAGGGACGTTTCTCATAACAAGTTCGATATCCACGTCCGACAACATTTCCTGCTTAACAGACAGCCAAACCCATTGGTTGGTTCTTATTTCATCAACATATCAGAATCCGTCTCCCCCGATTGTTCTCGGTTGTTTTCTTCCGTGCAAGAAAACCCGCCGCTTCATGATTCTGTCGATGTATGGTGATTCCATATCGTTGGGCGACAATTACATAAAAATGGACAGGAGTAGTCTTTATGGACGATTTTTTGCATAATTTGCGAAACAACAACAAAAACAAAAACTTCAATCAGAATC
This sequence comes from uncultured Desulfobacterales bacterium, assembly GCA_964614125.1. GTDB lineage: Bacteria > Desulfobacterota > Desulfobacteria > Desulfobacterales > Desulfatirhabdiaceae > UBA4064. The sequence continues at coordinate 21,606 of CAZTKB010000010.1, forward strand.
GCAAGCATTTTGAAAACCCCAATTACAAGAGCCCGGATCGAAAAAATATCAAGGACCGCAAGGGAGATGACAGCCAGCGCATACTGACGTCCGAGCGGATGATGTTTTTTACCAGGGTCTTGGATGATTTGTTGAATGCCCAGAAAACGCTGGCGGAAATTTCCGAAAAACGTTTGGCTGTGGAAGAACGGATTGCCTTGGCGCTGGAACAGCTTGCCAAGTCACCCATGGTGAACTCCGGGTTGATATCGGATGCCGAGTTCCGGAAAATGGAGGAAGCAGACCCGAAATCAACTGCGTCCGATACCGAATCTCCGAAAGAAAAGATGGGTCGAAAGGAAATCCATGATCTGATCTGCCATCTTCGTGAACAGGATCTCAGTTTTCGGGAGATTGCCCAAGATTTGAGGGAACGGAACATACCCACCTTCTCCGGGAAGGGGGACTGGCGGATTCAGACCATAGCCAAAATCTGCAAGCAATGGGAGCTTTCCCGGGATTCCCAGGATACCGAAGCGGTTCCGGCAGTTATTTCTTGATCTTTTGCATCGGATAGGATAAGGGCTATTCGGTCGGGCGCCTTGTTCGGGCATATTAATACATGATTGAAGGAGAATCGGATTATGGCAAAAGGTATTGTGAAGTGGTTCAACGACAAAAAGGGGTTTGGATTTATTGAGCAGGAAGATGGAAAGGATATCTTTGTTCATCATTCCGCCATTCTGATGCAGGGTTTCAAGACGCTATCGGAAGGGGACCGGGTGAGTTTCGATGTGGAAAATACGGAAAGGGGACCGGCCGCCAAGAACGTCCAAAAGCTCTGATCCGCGAGAACCTGCGGAAATCAGGAGTCAGGGATGTTGATATCCGGCGGATAATGCTCTGACTCCCAAAAATACTTTCTCATCTCCTTTCCCCGTATTTTCAGGATATCTTCCTTTTTATGAGGTCCTTCCCCGTTATCCGGATTGTTCCGATCCACCTGTCTTCCGTTTTTTTATGTGGGATTTTTTGAGCCGTATCATTTTGTCAGAAACTGAAGAGCATACCAGACTAAGGGAATGAAAATAGCCGGCAATAGATTCCCGACATGGATTTTTTTCAGTTCCAGCAGATTGATGCCAATGGCCGTGATCAGCAATCCGCCGACAGCAGACATCTGATCGACCACCGGAGGGCTTAACAACGGTTTCAAAAAGGAGGCCGAGAGGGTCAATGTGCCCTGGTAGAGAAAAACGGGTATGGCGGAAAACAGCACCCCCCATCCCAGCGAAGAAGCGAAAATCACGGAGGCGATACCATCCAGGATGGATTTCGCGTACAACGTTTGATGATTGTCCGCCAGGCCGCTTTCCAGGGATCCTACGATAGCCATCGAACCGACGCAATAGAGAAGACTGGCAGTCACGAATCCTCGGGTGATTTCATTTTCAGATCGGGATATATTGGTTTCCAGCCATTGACCCAATGATTCCAGCTTTTTTTCGATGCCGATAAATTCGCCGGCCACTCCACCGATGGCCATGCTGAAAATGATCAGCAGGATGGCATCGGATTTCAGGGCGCTGGATATTCCGATCAGTAATACCGCCAGACCGATCGCGTGCAGTACGGTTTGATGGTAGGCGGCCGGAATTCTTCCCCGGAACATCAGTCCGATAAGGCTGCCGGCCGCGATCGCCAGTGTATTCGCAATGGTTCCGAGCAATGTGGTTCTCCTGTTGAAATAGAATTCTCAGGGTTTCGACCGGCGGGTCCCTTGATCTTTTTCGTTCTTCCGGATCCGGATCCCCTGGTCGGTGATATCGATGTCTCCGGATTTGTACAATCCCCCTGCCGCCCGCTTGAATTCCTTTTTGCTCATCGAAAAGATCCGGACAATTTCCTCCGGCGGCGTTTTGTCATGACAAGCAACAAAACCTCCCCGGCGGTTCAGTTCCTCCAGGATCCGGGAGGCGGATTTGGAGATGGACCGGCGGCCGGGCGGTTTTCCGATCAGATCGATTTTCCCGTCCTCCCGGATATGGCGGACATACGCAATGATCTTTTCACCGATGGAGGGGAAAATACAGATCTGATCCCGAAAAAACATACCGCAGTACCGGTTGTTTACCACGGCCTGGATGCCGATTCGGGAAATCCCATACACCAGGGCCTGTACCTGGTCCCCAATTGCCAAATCCTGCGGATGTCGGTCGCAGTGATCGGCTATTCGGCCGGATCCGAAGACACGGTTCGTCCTCTCATCCATGCATACCCGTATGACGTATGACCTTCCGGGTACCATTCGCACAGGTTGTTCCCGGTTGGGGACCAGAAGGTCTTTTTCCAGCCCCCAGTCCATGAACGCGCCAAAAGGAGCGGTGTCGGTGACGGCTAGGAAAACGAAGTCCCCCACAACGGCTTTGGGGTTTCGGGTCGTTGCAATCACGCGGTCTTCCGAATAGGTATAGACGAACACGGTGATCCGGTCCCCGGGGCGGGTTCCCGGGGGAACATACTTGGCCGGAAGCAGCACTTCCTCTGGTTTGGGGTTCAGGTAGACGCCGAAATCCACCTGCCGCTGAACGACCAATTCATTGAATTTTCCGATTTGAAGCATGCTCATCCTGTTGAAATAGAAGTTTTCCCGTTTAGGAGTGTGAGGCCAGAGATATTACGGACTCCGGGACCCGGATATCCCGCCGCTACGGATGAAGTCAAAACAAGCCTACACCGGGGTTGCGGATTTCGGGGAGGTGGACGGAGGAAGAATCCGCCGGGTGATGATGGGAGAAAACAGGTAAAGAATCAGGTATAAAAAACAGATGTAGCCCAGATATGGGCTGAAAACGGCAATCAACAGGAGAAGAATGCTGGTTTGACGGAACCATTTTTTCTGGTCCATGAATCGGCCCAGATGAAGGTAGCGGATCGGATACAGATTCATGACGACGGCCGACAGAATCAGGGTCCCAATGCAGACATATCCCCAGAACAGGGCGCTTCCCGCCTGATCTGCGGATGCCTGGCTGAACATGATTAACGGAGATGTTGCCAGTAGGGCTGCTGCTGGAGATGGCATCCCCTTGAAAAAACCTGGAATGGGGGAGGTATCCAGGGTGAAGTAGGCCAGACGCCCGATACCGGCCAGAGAGTAGAGTATGGCAATGATTCCAATGGGCAGTGCGTCAATCTCGGGGATTCCGGCACCGGAGAGGGTCATGTGAAAGATCCACGCCGGAACGATACAGAAGCTGATACCGTCGGAAATGTCATCCATGATATTCCCCAGCAGGAAGCGGGGGGGAGGACCGCTTCCCGGAGGTGGCTCGGTAAGCCCCAACTTGCGGGCGACGGCTCCATCCAGTTTGTCGAAAATGGCGGCCCCGATCAGGAGCAGGTAGGCCTCCCGAAGCCGTCCCTGATGAGCGAACCACACGGCAAGCAGGCCCATGATGGCGTTCATCACGGTCAGCCCGTTGGGAAACAGGGAAAGAATACGACGGCGGAGGAGTTCATTTTCCAGGCAAAGTTCGTTCAGAAACGTGGTGCCGTATTTTTTGATATACCCGGCGATGGATCCGAAGTTGATCACCAGGAAAACGATTTCGATAACAAACAATCCCTTGAGAGGAAGATTCCCCAGCCAGGATATCCAGAAATACAGCTTGGAAGGTGGTCCTTCCGGAATATAGAATGCCGTCGCATACAGAAGAGCAGCCACAGGAGCCGCGACCACGGTACGAAGGCGGGTGTATTCACTGTTTTCCGGTTCCGGGCCGCGGCCCTGGGTGAAGCTTCGGATAAAATGAGCGAAACTATCCCGGATGAGGACGACGATGCAGAGCAACAGGATAAAAATGGCATGCAACAAATCAATTCGCTGGTAGTCCGGCATGATGTACACCAGTCTCCACATCATACCAACGGCGATCAGCGGAAAGATGATCGCGTATACCACCTTGTCCATAATGCGATCCGCCAGGTGGGCCAGGGTGGGGTGGGTTTCGAATCGGGCGGCGAACCAGCCGTCCACCAGGTCGAACGCCATCGCGACGAACAGAAAAAGGACCCCCAGCGTATACAGGACCGGACTTTGAGTCCACATGACTCCGATAGCGCACCACAGGCCGGCGAATACCAGAGGAGGTCTTCCATAGACAAGCAGGGCGGTGAATTTTTTTGAAATATGAAGGGGTTTGCTCATGGGGGGTAGCTTACCCCAAAACTTTTGCGGGTGTCAAGCGGTTCTCCGGGGAAGACAGGGATCTGTCAAAGCACAACTTCCCGTTGCGGCAATGCGGATAAACAGCGCGCCGTCCCGGGGGACCTATCCGGTTCCGGCTTTCCGGCGTAAAGGCCGACAGCTCATCCACCCCACCATTGCGGAGGACGGCCCAATCGAGAAGCTCATTCTTTCTCCGCTTGCGGGCTGGGCCAGGGGCAATAACTTTCCCCCTTCCCACTCATGGGGGAGGGCCGGGGTGAGGGAGACCCAGGACCACCTATTTTCTCCCTCCCCCCCGGTGCTGACAACAACCCACACATACGCCCATGGT
>CAZTKB010000011.1:0-25632 GCA_964614125.1 uncultured Desulfobacterales bacterium
CCACCAGCGAGTGCCGCATCCGAGTTCTTTTCCAAGGGAGAGCGGGATAGGTCGCCCCGAGACGGCGGGCCGGCACCCTCAAGCGTTTCTCTTTCGCGTTTTTTCACCATCATTTGAACCATATAACCATCTTTTCCCACGCCCCCCCCAGTTTCTGTTATTTAATCCCAAGCTTTCACCCGGCAGCACAATCTTCCTTAATCGGTGTAATCTGTGGATAAACAAAAAAACCTCAGCCCAATCTCACGCAATCTGCAGTTTCTGTGGAGATATTAACAACCGCCCCCCAATTATTCCAATCCATTCCATCCTTTTTCTTTTTTTATTCCCCAGCCTTCATAGCTGGCAGCATAATTTCCCATAATCAGTGTAATCTGTGGATAAACTAAAAAAAGGGGGGTTGCGGACGTCCATAGTAGAAAATTCTCCGAAACAGGCATCGGAATACCCGCGGACCAACGTGAGCTCTCGTGTCCACTATTGACGACCAACCTCAGACTGCGGTAGGTATGCTGGGCGAAGAATCATATTTCATTTTCTACCGCCAACCTTTTTTCCAGGATAAAAACTCCACCGGCCGCAATCGATATCGGGCGATATTACCTTCATGCAGACTTATCAGTTCTGTTTCGGTGATCTCAATAAAGCGTGCTCGATCAACCGACTCGATTTCTTTCTCCGCTATCCGGGCGATCCAGCCCGCAGCTTGTTTTTTGTCCAATCTTTCCCGGACGACTGTAGTCACGAATTCGGTTATCTTAGTCTTGTACTTGACTCGAAAAAGATCCGGATAACCCAAAGATTGTTGAACTGCAGAATAACGGGCACAGGAACGCTTATAAGCCCAGACAAAAACATCACGCAGCAATTCAAAACGGTTACCTTCATATACAGCCACTACACCGTCGATATACGCTCGGTCAGGAACATCCACAAAGGAAAGAGGACACAGGTTCCAGCGGATAAGGGGGATGTTCGCGCTCAGCCTGGAAACGCGCTTGTTGACATCTTCAAAGGGTTGCAGGTATGGCAGATGCACCAGAACAAAGAATGCCTGCTCAAAGGGATCTTTGATCCCGGCCGCCAGTGCGAGAACCTGCTGGAAACATTCCTCGATCACCTGCGGCACTTCCAGCGGGTGATATACAGTTCCGCCGATTCCTACAGGAATCGAACGCAACCTGCCGCATGCCTGTGGATCGGCAAGAAGATTATCCGCCAGCAGGGCATGCAGGTTGCGGATGGTATACCCATTGAAACCGATGTCAGGGGCCTGATTCACCAGAAACTCTATGGCCGCCTTATGGTTGACGATCATCTGCGCTTCCCGCGCATCCTTGCCTTCGGCGGCCTCTCCCAGCTCCAGCAGCCTTTCGGTTTCCAGCAGAGAGTAGGTATTCCCCTCCAGTCGGCTGGAGTTCCAGGAGAGATCGATCAGCAGGCGGTTGAAAATTTTGAGAGCATATGTTCCTGCTGGTTGTTCCCCACCTGGAAAGCGACCAATCACGGAAAGATGGGTGCGGATATCATCGGAAAGGTAGAATGTGGTGTTCGGGATGTATGAGTCGAGAAATGTCCGATTGTACCCTACCGGCCTGCGATACTAAATCGGTTGGCGGACTGCTTCCTTGATTTCCGCGCCAGCGTGAGAGAGCGGAACATAAATTTCGCCCTGAGCTTCCATTCTCAGGGCCGGTAGGATCCCGATCCCTTTACCGAAACTTTTTACGGCCCGGTAGCGAGTGGCTCGTGATTTCCCACTGGCAGTCACTCTCTTCTGCGCGACAAGCAGGGCAAGCCGACGCTGGAGAGTCCGTCGTGGTACATTGCCGCCCAAAGCCTGGCTGATCTCCTCAAGGCTGGCTCCTTCCGAAAAATCGGCAATCGCCTGCAGGACATTGTCCAGCTCATCTTGTGAAATTTGTTTCGGCATACGGTGTTATTATGGCGCGATAATCACAATAGCGCCACATAAATCGTTTTTTCCGGTTTCAAAAAGGATACGCGCCATTTGATTTGGCGCGAATGGAATATGCTTTCCAACCAATAATCTGTTCCTGCACAGTGAAATAAACCGATTTCCGACTCCAACCGGAACTTTTATCCACGCAAGTCTTTCCTCTTCAACAATGAGTAAAGTAATGGTAGGGGGAGACAAAATCGCATTTTTCAGGCGCTAAAACATCCGGAATGCGCACAGGGATTCCTGTTTCCGGTTCCTTTATAGGCCGTTATTGGCTATTAAATCAATCCATTTCGTCAGGGAGCCGGAGGGAAGTTGGGGACATTAAATTAAAAAATTCTCCGAAACGGACATGTGAAATTCCACGTCTCGCACTGGATTGGGGTTCCCTCCGGAGATTCCGTATCGAATTGCCGGGTAATTTCGTTATCCCCCTGTGCCTGCCCGTTGCCGTCATCAGAGCGGCCACGGGGGGCCGCCCCTACGATTACGACAATGCCGTGGATATGATTGGGCATGACAATGAATGAATCGATATCGATCCCCGGGTAATAGGCCGGGATTTCATCCCAAACCGCCTGAATCATTTTCCCCGCATCCTTCAACCGCATTTCCCCATTGACGATTTCCCCGAACAGGCATTCCCGGTTCTGGGTGCAGATGGTGACGAAATAGGCCCCGGCTTGGGAATAATCGTATCTCTGTAGCCGGATGGAACGGTGGCGGTGAATGGCGGGATCGTATTTCATGAATTTCCCCTCACTGGGATTTCAGGGACCGGGACGTCCATAAATTTATAAAATTCTCTCCGAAACGGGCATCGGAATGCCCACCGACCAACGTGAGCTCTCGTGTCCACTATTGACGACCAACCTCAGAATCTTTTCCACCTGAAACAGCGAGGAACCAAAAATCCTGTTGTTGACAGTTACTGTCAAACACGATTAGAAACATAGAGAGAAACCATCGTCAAACCCCAGCGGCTGACTTGTTTTCCGTTCCGGTCAAACGATCCCATCCCCGCACAGAGGAAGGTGAAGGAGCCGGGCTCCGCATGTTCGAATAGGGACCTGACAGACCGCATTGGACCATCCTTCAACAGGGGGATACCTTGCGAACGATTGTCTCCGCCGCATTGCTGGAAAAGGTGGCCCGCCACCTGGCACTCCTGGCCTGCATGGCCGTTTTGTTTCATTCCGCCGGATGGTCGGATTCCGGGCAGATCGCTATCTGGCTGCTGACCGTCTGTGCGTCGGGTCTTCACCTGGCCTCCCGGACGCTGAAACGCCGCCACCGGAAAATCCTGCCGCCATGATTACCGAATTGCTCAGCCCGGATCGAATCCATTTGTCCCTGGGTGCCGATTTTGAGCCGGCCATTCAACAATTGGGGGCATCATTCCAGACCGATACCGGTGCAATAGGCTCCCTGGATAGCCTTCTCAGGGCATCCGAGGCCTCCCTTCTTTTTCCTGCGGACCGGATTTGCCTGCCCCATTTTCGAATACCCGGATTGAGTCGTCCACAACTGGCCATCGGTTTTTCACGTCGGGGAATTCGTCATCGAAGACGCCGACTGCACATCATCATTCTGTTGGTATCACCCGAAGAAGATGTGGCCGATCACATCAAACTCCTTCAGCGCCTCAGTGCGATCGTCCCCCGGCTTCAGCATCGGCTGTTGCAGGCCGGGACCGCTTCGGAGGTGATCGACACTCTCAAACAGGGAGAGGAAGAACCCTCCGGCCCCAGTTTTCTTAACCTGTCCCAGGACCAGGTAGCGCTTGAACTGGAAACCCGCCTGGATTCCGGTCTTTCCGACCAAGATGCGGCTGAACGCCTGATTCTGCATGGGCCGAATCTGCTTCAAAAACCGCGGCAAACCAGCTGGCATATTCGGGTGCTGCGCAACTTTTTCAGCTTTTTTGCCATCCTGCTGTGGATCGCGGCCCTGTTGTGCTACGTGCCCGGTGTGGACATGCCCCAGTTGGGAACAGCCATTCTGATCGTGGTGGTCATCAACGGCATTTTTGCCTTTCTGCAGGAACAACGCAGTGACAAGGCGGTTGAATCTCTGCAGAAGCTGTTCGACCACCGATGCCGGGTAATGCGCAATGGCCGGATTCGGGAAATAAACGCCGTCGAACTGGTTCCGGGCGATCTCCTGATTCTGGATGAAGGGGATTTTGTGCCTGCCGATGCCCGAATCATCGAAGCCAGCGAAGTGGAGGTGGACAATTCTTCTCTGACCGGAGAATCCGAATCGGCCAAACGCTACAAATCCGACAAGCCGATCCTTTTGGACGGCAACTTTCTGTGGATCGAACTGCCCAACGTGCTTTTTGCCGGATCGGTCCTGGTGAAAGGAACCGCCAAGGCGGTGGTGTTCGGTACCGGAATGAATACGGAAATCGGCAAAATCGCCGGACTGACCCAGGCGATCCGGGTCGAATCCAGCCCTCTGCAGAAACAGCTGCGGGGCACCGTGTTTGCCATTGCCATGCTGGCTGCCATTTTGTCCGTTTCGTTTCTGTTGCTGGGCTGGCTGGGGGCGAGGCTGACCTTCCTGCAGGCGTTCGTGTTTTGTATCGGCATTTTTGTCGCCAATGTACCCGAAGGTCTCCTGCCCACCGTCACGTTGTCTCTGGCCATGGGGGTTACCCGCATGGCCAGACGAAAGGCGGTTGTCAAAAACCTGTCCTCGGTGGAAACTCTGGGCTGCACAACGGTCATCTGCACAGACAAGACCGGCACGCTGACCCAGAACCTGGTGATGGTCAACCGGTTCTGGGCAGATGGACAAATGGTGGAGGTTACCGGAGATGGCTATACACCCCAAGGTAGATTCCTGGTGAACGACCAGCCAGTCGAACCCGCCCGGCTGATGAAAAATCCATCCCGCGCCCGACTCCTGGAATGTGCCCATTTCTGCAACAATGCCGTTCTGGAAAACAATAAGGGAATATGGAGTATTGTTGGTGATCCCACCGAGGGAGCTCTGGTCGTGCTCGCACGCAAGGCCGGGCTTCATGGGACCTGTCAGCGATTGCATATCAATCCCTTTGAATCGGTCCGAAAACGAATGAGCGTCCTGGTGCGTCCCATTCCGCAGGCAGGCGATACCCTTTTGTATCTCAAGGGCGCCTTGGTGGAAACCCTGGCCCGGTGTGACCGGATTCAGCGGAATGGACATATCCGGCCCATCACCGAAGAAGACCGCCGGGAGATCCTTGAGGTCAGCGATTCCCTGGCACGCCGTGGTCTGCGCATCCTGGCGTTTGCCTGGCGGGATCCGGCATCCATGCAAAATCCGGCAGACTATTCGGTGGAAAATGTGGAGCAACAGCTCATATTTTCCGGATTCACGGCCAGCCTGGACCCCTTGCGGTCCGAGGTGCCTGCGGCAGTTCGGGCCTGCCATCAGGCGGGTATCCGCCTGATGATGATCACGGGCGACTATCCGCTCACAGCGGAAACCATCGGCAGGGAAGCGGGCATCGGCAGCCTGGACAAGGCTGCCCCGGCGATTGTCAGCGGCACGCAACTCATGGAAATGGATGACGATGGGCTACAGAAAATCCTTCGACAGGGAGAAACCATTTTCGCGCGGGTGGCTCCGGAACAGAAGCTGCGGATCGTGACCATGCTTCGGGAAATGGGCGAAGTGGTAGCCGTGACCGGAGACGGTGTCAATGATGGACCGGCCCTGCGGAGAGCGGACATCGGCATCGGCATGGGACTCCGCGGGACAGACGTGGCCCGGGAGGCGGCCCATATGATTTTGAAAGATGACAACTTCGCTTCCATCGTCGCCGCCATCGAGGAGGGCCGGGCGATTTTCGAAAATATCAAACGGTTTGTAGCTTATATTCTGAACAGCAACCCCCAGGAGATGTACCCGTATATCGTCTGGATGCTCTTTCCCAACATGCCCCTGGCCATGACGATCATGGGAGTTCTGGCCGTGGATATCGGGACGGACCTCATTCCGGCCATGGGACTGGGTATCGAACGCCCGGAATCGGGCATCATGGACCGACCGCCGCGACCCCGGCATGAAAAGCTGCTATCCATGTCCTTCATCCTGCGAAGCTATTTTGTTCAGGGCAGCATTCTGGCCCTGGCCTGCTATGCCAATTATTTCTTTGCCGGGTGGTACCTGGGATGGTGGTCTTGGGCCGGGGGCAGCATGCCGGCATCGCCGCCGGATTTGAATATGAACCTGGCATCCGAGGCTTATCTGATGTCTTTGACGGCCTATTTTTTCCCCACAGTCACCACCCAGATCGCCAATGTCATGTGCAAACGATCCTGGCAGACCTCGCTGTTTTCGATGGAATTCCTGAGTCCGGAGCACCGGATAAGCCTGCTCGACCGCATTCGAACCTGGTGTCCTTCGGGGGTCCCTGAATCCCTGTATTCGGGGATTAAGAACATCACGGCCTCGCTGGCACGTTTTTTCGAACGCCATCCGATCCTGCTGAATCTGGTTTCCAATCCCCTCATCGATGCCGGCATCGTTTTCGAACTCATGATATGCATCCTTCTCTTTTATACCGGCTTGTCACAGATATACTGGTTTGCTCCGGTCCCCTGGCCGATTTATCTGTCGGCGTTTCACGGTACCGTGCTGTTGATCCTGTTTGAGGAAACCAAGAAATATTACCGCCGCAAAGGCTACAGCCTGACATTTCTGGGGTAATGAAAGCAGATCTTGGTTCCGGCTTCGATGGATTTCCGCAAATTCAGGATTTAAAATCCCATCAAATTGGGCTCGTCCGCTTCCGCCGATTTGGGCAACTTGGCTCGAAGAGGTTCATAGTAAAACGCGGCCTTGCCATCTTGTATCTTGGTGTTGATTTTGACCTTGAATTTCATCTGATCCTGTTTATTGATCCACTGGTATACGGTCCAGTCACCATCCTGCTTTTTCTCATAGCCCGTGTTCCCAATCTGTTTGGACACAATTTTTTCCATTTTGTCCTTGATATATTCAGGGGTCCGTCCCAACAGGGGGAATCTGGCTATTCGCGCGTACAGTTGGTTATCAATAAATGCAAAAGCATACGCCGGGTTGCTCTCTTCATGCATATCCATCCGGCAAGGGCCGGTATAATTGTAATAGGCTACGCCATCTTTTTCCATGTACTTTACAAAATACCCATCCTTATTCAATTCTTCCAGCCGTGCGCCGAATTCCGGTTTGCCGCAATCGAAACCATGTGCCATAAAAGGAACCAGCAGAAAAAAACATCCCATGATAACAGCCATTTTTTTCATGATCTTTTATCTCCTTGTCTATAAATGAATGATGGATGGTCTTCCAATGTCACCCAGTGTGAAGAATATCGCCGGCAAGCTGGATTTGCCTGATTGCTTCCGACAAAAAAGGACGGTTATTGGTTTTTGGAAAATTTGATGATCCGGTCATACACAATTTCCGAGAATGCCGGTCCGATATTGGTGCCCGGCTCGACATACAACCGAAAGGCGATTCCGAGCAACGTGTTGGAATCCAGCGATAACGAAGCGCACTGAGACGGCACCTCCAGCTGCAGGCAAAATGGTTCACCCGGTTGACAGTTACGCGTGATTTTGTAGGCATAGGTAACTGCCGCAGCCGGATCATTCACTCCAAGATAGTTATTCGTGCTGCCCGCAAACTCGGTGGAGAACACACTTCCGACCGCCAATTTGCCCAGCTCACTGGCATATGCGTTGATATTGGCGTACATCGCCTTGCCGGTGGCGACATGGTTAATACCGTAGGCAATCAGAAATTCATCGTCTCCCAGATTTAATTCATCAAATGAGTTGAACTCCGGCACATAGCCGGCACCCATATACAACGCATCCCGTGTATCTCCAAAGGTGGTAACTCCGCGCTGGGTATAGTCGTATCCCTCGTATGCGAATGGGGTGGTCGTATATTCGGTGGCGGTGTATCCACTATAAAAGGAGATGATCTCCTGACGAAGTTTGTCCACGGCAGGCTTCAGGTCGATTTCCGTCTGCCCGGAGCCGCGGACCCGCAGCGTCGGTGTCGGGAACGGGTTGGTGGCGGCCGGGTTTTGCGGTGTCACACGAAATACCGAAAAAGTTGGGTTCTCAACGTAGGCGTCCCCTGCATCTTGGTCCGCAAAAAGCGCATTCCGGTTTGCGATCAAAAACGTATCGCTGTTTGCGTCCAAACCGAGATTGAGCATGGCTGACGGGATTACCAGGGTGTTGATAATGGAAAAGGGATATCCGGAACTGCGGAGGGCTTTGCGAACTTTACTGTCTATGCCTCTGTCCGGGGTAAAAATCAACACCATGGGACTTTGGAACGGATTCCTGCCAATGGTTTGGATGGAGTTGATGTTGACGGTATCCCCCAGGCTGTTGAGCAAAAATCGCGGCGCTGTTTCTGTTGAATACTGCCTGTGGCTGAGATAGATCTGATAGCTGAAATATTTCTCCTCCGGAGGTGTCCAGCCGATGAGGACAATTGCCTCGTCGGATGCGATGCGGAATTCGGGAGCCAGCGGCGTGGCAGCCTCTCCCCGTGGGGAGTCCGGTACCACGGCTGCGGCATAAGGCGCCCCGTTGTTTGCATACAGCGCATTCGGGAGATTTCCGGCACAGTACTGCCCGATCGGATCGAAATGAATGGCAGACCCTTCCGTGACCTGAAAACCGTTTTGCTGGAGCTGGGCAATGAATTTATCGGTTGACCCGAATACCTTGGATTCATTGGATCCAAAAGCATCTGCGGCAACCATGAAGGCGGCAATAATCATCAAGAGAATCAGCTGTTTTATCCTGGTATTCATGGTTTTTTCCCCTCCCTTGGGTAAATGAAAGTTTTTCAGACCCCATTGGTACCTTATTCGCCGGAATGATGAAAATCGGTGCAATTTAGCAGTTCGATCAAACCCTTCATGGAAATTCCCCGGATCTGTTGACTGCGCCATACCTGGATGATGTTCGCACCTGGGTTGATGCCGATCAGCAGAAGAGCTGGATACGCTTTCAGCAAAAAAAATACCTCTTCCGAATGAGGCGCCTCCACATCGAAAAGCAGTATCCCGGGCACTGGATCATCGAACCGCAGCTCATCCTGAATCGGCATGGCCAGCGTCGTCACGTCAAACCGGGAATATCTCCGGAGGCTGGCCCCGATCGATCCCAGTATGACGGAATTGCCGTAGAGAAAGATTTTTTGATGTTCGTCCATACATTCCGCCCGTTTTTTTCGAGAATACATCGAATATACGGCGGTCCACAATGTCTTTCGGGACAAAAAAAGGACAGTCCCTGTAAAAAAGAGACTGTCCTTCGGGACAGTGTGAAAACGATGGGAAACACCTGCCGGCAAAAGCCGACTCAACCGGGCTTGTTTTGTTTGGTATCCGATTGCTCCCCTGTTTTGGTTTCCAACGACTCCCAGAATTCCCGATCGGTATCCTTCCAATCCTTTCCAAAGGATTTCTCGAAGATGGATTTCAAGGTATGCAAAAAAGCTCCATATCCCTTTTCCCCTTGAATGCGGGATCGGAGCACATCCGCAACATGGGTCTCCAGATCACTCATTTCTTCCTTGGGAATATAGGAATCCGCCCCTTTCTGAATCGACTTTTTCAGGTTCTCCGGGGACAGGGCGTGGGCGGTCAGCATCAGCGCGGGTATTTCTTTTTTCCGAGTGATCTGCAAAAGATCATACCCCCGAACACCCATGATATCGAGGATGACAATATCATAATGGAAGGTCTTCAGATAATTTTTGGCCTCTTCATAGCTGGACGCCGTATCGATCAGGCACATGTGCAACAGGTCTTCGACCGTCGCCAAAATGTCCGGCTCATCGTCGACTACCAGAACCCGCCGGTCTTTCAACAAGTCCTGCGTTCCGAAACGCCCGATATCCACCTTGATGGTATGCACCGGGCAGGAGGCTTCCAGAATCACATAGCGGGACGTGGAACCCATGATCGTTTTCTGGGCACGGGATTTCTTCCGGATACCCAGAAATATGTGATCAATTTGATTTTCTGTTGCAAACTGTACCAGATCTTCGCCGGGAGACAGGTTTCTGACCAGAAGCTGCGTAATGCACGCCACACCGGATCTTTCCAGAATGGTTTTAGCCAGAAAAAGACCCTGGTCGGCTTTGGATATCGCGGACTGTCTTTCGGATGTGCCTCCCTTCATCGATGTGACGACATATACATCGGATTGGGTAAGCAGCGCATATTCCTTGGCAAGAGACAACGCCGCCCGTCCCTCTTCTCCTCCGTCAAACCCGACCAGCAAGTTCATCCAATGCTCTCCTTTAGCACACCCTATTCCAAGTCCGACGTCCCATGATAAAATTCTGCCTGAAGCCCCCCGATGGAATTCCCCCGGAAGTAAGACTCCGTCACGGTTATGTCAGAATCCCCCTTCGCATCAAGTCCTCGGCCACATCTTCCAACCCCAAATCCTGTAAAGATTCCCGGGTGGGGATCCCTTCCTCGTTCCATCCCTTGTACCGATAATAGGCATCCAGCAGTTGTTTTTCGAGTTCGGGAAACCGTTTCTTCCAGTGATTTTCCGGCGGTTTCTCATCCCGCCTCCGCATTCCTCTCCGGATATTGATGGCCCGAATCAAGGTGCGGTATCGTTTTGCCGCCAGCGTCAAAGACGCCTCATCCATGTCAATCCCGGCTCCCGCTGAAATGAATCCCGGATAATTGTGGATATGGTAGGGAGGTTTCAAATGAAAGGACGACAAACCGGCACACATTCCCAAAGCATCATCGATATAATGCATGCGCTCCTGCCAGTCCACAATTTCGCAGGTGGCTTCAATGGTCGGATAATACGGATTGGAATTTTCTCCACGGGGCTCCCAGTCCAGAAAATACTGTTTGAAACGTTCATTCGGAACCTGGAACCAATCCTTGACAAAGGCCTCCCGATCTTCCCTGCGAGGAAATGGCCCCTGGGGAAACTGCCCCTCGATCTGGGTGATATTGATCTTTTCCCCCGTACAATACATCAAAAAATACACCGGGTTCAGCATGGACAGCTTCAGGGGAAGCTGCTCCTGTTTTTTGATGGTGTTGTGTGCAAACGCCTGCGCACCGTTGCCGATTCGTTCCGCAGCCCGGTGGGTTCCATCAGCCAGATAATCCCCGATACCTTCCCGCCGGACAATTTTATCCAGCAAGTAAAAGAACCTGCCTTCATTGTCTTCGGGCATTCCCGGAAAATCGTCGGGTTTCAGGATCCCTTCTTCCAGCAGCTCGAGGGCAAAAGCCATTGCCTGCGGCGCTGAATAGCCATCCACGCCGTATTCCGTGGCCCGCTGCGCGATTCTCAAACCGAAATCCAGATTGGAATAGGCTGCCATGGTATAGGTGAGCTTGGTAAAACACTTCATCATATAGGTGGGAAGTCCGGGAAGGGAAATGGTCGCCCCGCATTTCAGGGGGCAGTTGTAACAGGATATCAACCGGGTCCGGGCCTGGTTCAATGTGTCGGTCCATTCGGTTTCGATATCCTCCGTCCAGAAATCCTTTCTGCGGGTGCGGGCATTTCCCCACGAGAAATTCTCGGTATGCCATTTTTCGTCGTGAATGGCCATTTCCTGGGGCGAGCCCAGAACCGCCAGAATCGGAATGACCCCTTGAACCGGATTCTCTTCGCGGAATTGAATGTATTTCAGAACATCGTTACATAGATTCAAAAATTCCATCGGCCGAGCGACATGAACATCCTGAGTTCCGCGGACAACGACGGCTTTCAGATTTTTATCCCCCATGACAGCCCCGATACCACCCCGGCTGGCGCTGGATCTGCCTTGTTCGATGGACGCATAGAACACCCGGTTTTCGCCGGCCAAACCAATGGCAGACACCTGTGCCTTCGGTTCCTTCAGTTCCTTTCGGATGATTTCGGCCGTC
The DNA here is from genome assembly GCA_964614125.1 of uncultured Desulfobacterales bacterium. Taxonomy (GTDB): domain Bacteria; phylum Desulfobacterota; class Desulfobacteria; order Desulfobacterales; family Desulfatirhabdiaceae; genus UBA4064. The sequence continues at coordinate 11,892 of CAZTKB010000011.1, forward strand.
TCGATGGCCCCTTTTCCCTGCAGATGGGAAGCATCCCGAATTTCGACCCGGTCATTGTGAATCCAGAGATATACCAGGTTGGGGGATTTACCGCGGAAGATCACCTTGTCAAAACCTGCATATTTCAGTTCCGGCGCCCAGAATCCCCCCATCATGGAAAATGCCAGAAGCCCGGTCAGGGGGGAGATCGTGGTCACAATCGTCCGGTTGCATCCGGTCGCCGGAGTACCGCATAGCAGACCGGCTCCAAAAATCAACAGATTATCCGGTGAAAAAGCATCCGTTTCCGGAGAAACCCGATCCCACATGATCCGGGCGTTTGTCCCCAGCCCTCCCAGGTAACGGGCTATGTCCGCCGGATCGGTTGCAACCCTTTCGATATTTCCCCGGGTCAGATCTACTTCGAGATTGAACCCTGTTTCTGCATATCTCATGATTTTTTTCCACACATCACGGTTGTCAGCAACCGGTTAGAACAAAAAACATCCTCCGCCGCCCCGCAGGCCCCCTATTCATCGCCTCTCAGTTTCCGAGATCTTTCCGGTAATTTTCCGCGCGCAATTTGAACCGCTGAATTTTACCGGTTTCCGTTTTGGGCAACGCCTTCAGAAATTCAATGGCACGCGGGTATTTATAGGGAGCGGCATGCTGCTTGACAAAGTCCTGTAGTTCCTTGACCAGAAGGTCGGATGCTTCACGTCCCTCGGGAAGAACGATGTAGGCCTTGACAATACTTCCCCGCTCCTCGTCCGGCCAAGCCACCACCGCACACTCTTCCACGGCCGGATGGTCCAGGAGTGTTCCCTCGACTTCCGGGCCGCCGATGTTGTATCCGGCCGATATGATCATGTCATCCCCCCTGGCTTGAAACCAGAAATACCCGTCTGCATCCATTTCAAATACATCACCGGTTACATTCCATCCCTTTTTGACATAATCTTTCTGCCTGGCATCGGCCAGGTACCGACAGCCTGTGGGGCCTTTCACCGCCAGCATCCCTTTTTGGCCGGGCGGCAGAAGATTCATGTTCTCATCGACGACGCAGGCCTGGTAGCCGAAAATCGGTTTGCCGGTGGATCCCGGACGGATATCCCCGTCCGCCGCCGATATGAAGATATGGATCATCTCGGTCGAACCGATGCCGTTGATGATCTGAATACCGGTTGCCTGCCTCCATGCGGTGAACACCGGCAGCGGCAGGTTTTCCCCCGCTGAAACACACTTTTTCAACGAGGAGAGAACCACCGAATCGATCGAGTTCAGCATGGCCTTATAGGCGGTCGGCGCCGTGCAGCAGATCGTCGCCCGAAACCGTTCGATCTGCCGGATGAGCTGATCCGGCCCGGCCTGTTCCAGGAGAACCGATGCCGCACCCGCATGCATGGGAAAGGTAACCAGCGTCCCCAGACCGAAGGTAAACGCAATGGGAGGGCTTCCGATAAACAAATCCTCCTGGGACGGCTTGAGAACATGGTCCGAAAAACAGATACACATCGCCATCACGTCACGATGATAGTGGATTGTGCCTTTGGGCACCCCGGTGGTTCCGCTGGTAAAACCGATCAAGGCGGGATCATGGCTGTAGGTTGGGACATTGTCAAAAACCGTCGGCTTGGTTTTCATCAATTCTTCCAGTTCCGCGCCGCCGCCCGGGGTTCCGGAACCGTCAAAATAGCAGATCCGCTTCAGAACAGAGGACGTTTGGCCTGCCTTTTCCAGTTCATCGGCAACGCGTCGATCACAAAGGGCCAGGGCAATATGGCCCTTTTCAATCACGGGTACCAGTTCCTTGGCCCGCAACAGCGTCATGGTTGCCACGACAACCGCCCCGGCTTTCAGGGCACCGAACCAGCAGGCCACCATCATCACATTGTTCGGGGATCGGAGCAGGATTCGATTTCCGGGAACGATCTGCAGATCAGTGGTCAAGACATGGGCGATCTGATTGGCTTTTTCATACAAGTTCCGGTACGTCCACGCTTCGTTGGGCGTGTAAAACGCGATCTTTTCCCCCAGCCCGGCTTTCAGCTTGTTGTCCAACAGTTCGGTTGCGCAGTTCAACCTCTCTGGAAACACCAATTCCGGACTGCTGAAAAGAAATTCCGGCTGGTCTTCCACAGCCGGCAGGTTGTCAACGACAAATGTATCCACATGGGTGGTTTGGATGGATGTCATACGCCTCCTCGTTACGCGGCATTGACCGGATAAATGATGCTGCAGACTTAAAAAAACCGTGGTTATTCCGGAAGACGGTACCCCTCCGGTATGGGCTGCCCCTCGTAATACAAATTCCCTTCTGAATCCCTGACAAAGGCGCCGGCTGCAATCTTTTCGATCCCCTGGGCGCAAAGTCGGCGTGACTTCTCATTCAACAACCGCAAATACTTGACGGAACGAGTTCCCAAATCCAATCCGGGATCCTCTTCCACCGGAACCGGGCCTGAAATGAGCAGAATCGGACCGTGGTCTATTTGGGCGGTCACCAGATGCAAGGTGGAATGCAGGCGGGTTTCGCCGGCAACCAGTGCATCCCGCACACCGTTGGCCCCGGCATACAGGCGATGTCCGTTTCGGGCCACCGACAAATCGGCCGGGTGGCAATTGATGCACAAAAATTCTTTTAAAATGGGATCGGTCGTCCGCCACACATAGCCGGCGTAGATGACGACATGCGGCTGCAGTTCCTTCAGGAAATCCGCGGTTTCCCGGTCGAATTCCTCCCGGATCCCGGTATCCCGGATATGTTTACCGCGGGCTTCATAGAAGGCATGAATGTCCCGGATACAAACCGGAAGACCATGATCCATACCGATCTGTTTGGCCTGGCTGTTTGGATTGTCGGAAAACACGCCGACCACCTCAAAGTTGCAGCCCCCCGTGGATTCGAGTTCCTTTTGCCGGTGGACAATGGATAACAGGCTTTTGCCCGACCCCGAGATCAGCCCCGCAACCCGAAGTTTGCCTGGTTTGAAATCGACTAACGGCTTTTTCATGGAAGTTCCTTGTAATTCTTCAATGTTTTCTTGCTGATTTTTCCGTTGCTGTCCTTCGGGAGTTCATCCAGAAAATGGACCCACCGGGGATATTTATACGGTGCCAGATTTTCTTTCACATACCCCTGCAGCGCAACACCCAGTTCGGCGGACGGCGTCACACCCTCTTGCACCACCACAAACGCCCTGGGCTTGATCAGCCCCTGATCATCCGCAGATCCGATCACCGCGGCTTCCCGGACCAGCGGATGAGAGAGAAGGCAGTTTTCAATTTGAAGGGGCGAAACAAAAATCCCCCCCACTTTTAAGACATCTCCGCTCCTGCCGACAAACCAGTAATATCCGTCATTGTCACGCCGGAAGATGTCGCCGGTGTTGACCCAATCGCCGACAAACGTGCCGCAGGTCTTTTCAAAGGCTTGCCAGTAACAAAGCCCCCTGCTTTCCGCCTTGACCCATAAAATCCCCTCCTGATCCCCGGAAAGAGGAAGACCCTGATCATCCACAATTTTTGCTTCATAGCCGGGAACCATACGACCGACGCTTCCCGGACGGATATCGTCTTTTCGATTGGAGATATAGACATGGCACAATTCACATGACCCGATGCAGTCGAGTACCGGCACACCGACCACTTCCATCCATTTGTCATACACCGCCTTCGGCAGGGCCTCTCCAGCCGATGTACAGAATTTCAGGGACTGGAAATCGGTTTTTTGAATATCCGGGAGTTGGATCATCGTGTTGATCATGGTCGGCACATTCACCAGTACGGTTGCCTTGAAATTCCGGACCAGGTCGATGATCCGCTCCGGGCGTGACCGTTCCGAGAACAGAACCGTCGCCGCTCCCGAGGCAAACGCATACAGCATGCTGATATCCCGCGCATACCCGAAAAACAGCTTGGGAACGGACACGACGATATCGTCTTCTTGCAAACCGAGGACCAGTTTTCCGAATGTCTGGTAGTTATAAAAGGAATTCCGGTGGCTCAACGGAACCGCCTTGGGGGTTCCCGTGCTGCCGGAGGTAAATTTCCACAAGGCGATATCATCCGCGTGTGTCGGTTCCGGCGTCAACCGGTCGGAAGCGGAATCGAGCAGGCGGTGAAAATCGAGATGATTCTTGCCGGGTTTCCCGACCACCAGTATATGTTTCAGGTACCGCGATTCAGCAGCCGCCTTCTCGAGCAGCGGAAGAGTCGCTTCATCCACAATCGCCACTTTGGCCCGGGTATACTCCAGAAAATAGGCATAGTCTTTCGGATGGAGAAAGGTGTACACATCCGTTGCTACCGCGCCGATCTTGATGATTCCGTACCAGCATATGACAAATTCGGGCGAATCATTGATTGCCAGAAGGACTCTGTTTTCCGGTTCCACCCCCAGATCCCGCAAGAGATTGCCGACTTGGTTGCTCAGGGAAACGATCCGGTTGTAGGAAAACGTCTCGTCCCGATAGTACACCGCAATTTTTTCCCCGCGCCCCTGTTCAATGTTCCTATCCAGATATTCGGTTGCGATATTCAGATTCGTCGGGATGTCAACCGCCATTGGTTTTTCCCCCATATCCCACCTCCAGTTATCTCACACTCCCAGAAACCGGTTGATTTCCTCTTTTCTGGATTCCAGATCGTGCTTTTCGGCGCAAAAAACGGTCTGACCCTTCTGTACGATATAAAAGCGTTCACAAATCCGGGACATCAACTTCAAATTCTTGTCGATAACCAGGATGGCCACCCCATTTCGTTTGATTTCGGACAGGCAGTCGAATATCTTTTCCCGAATCAGCGGCGCCAGCCCCTCGGTGGCCTCATCCAGAATAATCAAATCCGGATTGGTCATCAGCGCCCGCCCGATGGCGAGCATTTGCTGCTCTCCGCCGGAAAGGTGAGATCCCATGCTGTTGGTTCGGTATTCCAAACTGGGGAACAAATTCATGACTCTGTCCATGGACCAGAAACCGTTGCTCGTATTGACCCGGGCCGTAGCAACCAGGTTTTCCTTCACCGTAAGGGATGAAAACACGTGCCGTCCCTCGGGAACCAGCCCGATCCCCATCTGGGCGGTTTTAAACGATACCTGATTGGTGATATCCACATCCTTGAAAAGGATTTTTCCGGCGGTAACCTTCGCCAACCCCATAATGGAGCGAACCGTCGTTGTTTTGCCCATCCCGTTTCGTCCCATCAGCGCGACGGCCTCACCGCGATTGATTTCCAGATCGATGCCGAACAACGCCTGGCTTTTTCCATAATGGGTCTCAATCTTTTCAAGTCTCAGCATGGCTGTTTTCATCCCCGAGATATGCTTCCAACACTTCCGGATTATTCCGGATTTCGACAGGAGATCCGGTCGCGATAATCCTGCCGTATACCAGGACACTGATCCGGTCCGCCAGGGAAAAAATCACGTCCATGTCGTGTTCCACCAGAAGAATGGAATAGGCCCCCTTCAGTTTTTTCAACAAATCCACCAGGTGTTGAGAGTCTCCCAGGCTCATGCCGGAGGCAGGTTCATCCAGCAAAATGAGCCGTGGCTTCAACGCAAGCGCCATGGCGATTTCGATCTTGTTTTTTTCTCCGTAAGATACCCGACTGGAAAGCTCATCCGCGATATCCGAAAGCCCCGTCATATCCAGATACTCCATCACTTTACTTCGGATACCCGGATACCGGTCAGCCGGTCTAAAAAACCGGAAACTGTGACCTTCCGTCGCCTGAACCGCTATCGCCACATTTTCATACACAGTCATATCATCGAACACACTGGATATCTGGAAAGTCCGAACGAGGCCGTGCAACGCACGCTGATGAGGAGACATTCCGGAAATATCCTGGTCATAGAAAAGGATTTTGCCGGAATCCTGAAAAAAATTGCCCGCAATCTGGTTGATCAGTGTTGTCTTCCCTGCGCCGTTAGGCCCGATCAAGGCGTGAATTTCTCCTTTTTCCACCGAGAGATCGACGTTGTCGGTCGCCTTGATCTGTCCGAAGTTTTTCCGCAGGCTTTCCAGTTTCAGAACCGGCATACCACTACCGTTCCTTTCTGATAAATCCGTAAATTCCCTTTTTCGCATACAGCACAAGCAACAGGAGAAACGGGCCCAGAATGATCATCCAGTGTTTGGTGTATGCCGACAGGATTTCTTCCGCCACCAGCAGCGTGAACGCGCCCAGAATGGGGCCGACCAGCGAGCCGATTCCTCCCAGAATGACCATTACCAGCAAATCACCACTGCGTGTCCAGTGCAGCTCGGCAGGGCTGACATATAACCCATGATTGGCGAAAAACGCTCCGGCCAGCCCGGTCAGGGATCCCGCAATCACAAAGCAGGCCAGCTTGTATTTCAGCACGGGGTACCCCAGGGAAATCATTTTTTTTTCATTTTGTTTGATTCCCTGGAGAACGACGCCGAAACGGGATTTCACCAGTCGGCCGGCCAGGAAAAAAATCATCCCGAAGACCGACAATATCACGTAGTAAAAAATGACATGATCCGAGATGGAAAACCCCGGAAAGCTGTTTCTGGCGGTCATGGCAAAACCGTCATCCCCGCCATAGGTTTCCAGGCTGGAGAAAAAGTAGTAGAACATCTGGGCAAATGCCATGGTGATCATGATGAAATACATGCCTCTGGTCCGAAGACTGACAAATCCGACCAATGTGGCTGTCACCGCAGACACCAGTACCGCCAGCGGCCAGGCAATCAGCGCCGATTCGACGCCATGAAAACAGAGAATACCCACGACATACGCACCGATTCCCAAAAAAGCGGCATGGCCGAAACTGACCAGCCCGGTGTATCCGACCAGCAAATCCAGGCTCATCGCCGCCATCCCGTATATCAGCACGCGTGACAACAACCGAATATAAAACGGTCCGAATATCAGCGGCACAATCAGCAGAAGGACCAGGCAAAAGAGAACTACCCCTTTTTTCATGATGGCTCTCGATATGGGTTCAGGCATTTACAGAAAACAGTCCTTTCGGTCGAATGGCCAGAACGGCCGCCATCAGGATGTATATCACCATGGATGCGAGCGCCGGCGGCAACAAAATCCTGCCGAACGTGTCCGCAATACCGGTAATCAAGGCCGCCACAAATGCGCCCTTGACGGATCCGATCCCGCCGATGACAATCACCACAAACGCAATGATCAGGATGGATTCACCCATTCCCACCTGGACACTGAGGAGGGGGCCGGCGATGATTCCGGACAAACCGGCAAGCCCCGCGCCGATGCCGAAAACGAGCATATACAGCAGGTTGATGTTCACTCCCAGGGCGTTCACGGTTTCGCGGTCTTCCGCACCCGCCCGGATGAGCATTCCCAGCCGGGTTTTGGAAATCAGGTAGTACAGCCCCGCAGCCACCAGCAGCCCCGCGATTATAATCACAAAGCGATACATGGGGTAGACAATGCCCGAAAAAAGCGTCAGCGTACCGGACAGGACGATTGGTACATCCATGAAATACGCCGCCGGGCCGAAAATGATCCGGATCAGTTCGTTGAAGAACAGGATCATGGCAAAAGTTGCCAACACCTGGTCCAGGTGATCCCGCTTGTAGAACCGTTTCAACAAAGTGGTCTCGAGAAGAAAACCCAACAGGACAACCAACGGGAGCGCGATCAGGACCGCCGTAAAAAAAGATCCGGTCCGCTGCTGCATATATGCGGCCAGATACGCGCCGATCATGTAGAGCGATCCATGCGCCAGGTTAATGAAATTCATGATTCCGACCACCAGCGTCAATCCGGCGGACATCAAAAACAGCATCAACCCAAATTGGATCCCGTTGAGAACCTGGACCAGAAACAATGTGAAATCCATCGATTATTCTCCGTCACGAAATTCCGCAAAACTTATTTCATGGGGCAGTCTCCGGCATAGGCATCGGCATGATCGACAAAAACCGTCTTTTCCAATTTATTGGTCAGCGTTCCATCTTCCAGTTTGACCACCTTTCGGGTGTAGAAATTCTGAATCGGAAAATGGTTGTTGTTGAAAGAGAATTTTCCTCTCACGGATTTGAAATCCGCCTTTTTGAATGCCGCCCGCAGCGCATCCTTATCGGCCAGGTTCCCGCCTACCTGTTTGATGGCGCTGTCGATCAAAAGCGCGGCATCATACGCCTGGGCCGCATACAAGGACGGTAATCTTCGATACTTGGCCTTGTAATCCTGAACGAATTTCGCATTGACCGGATTGTCCAGATCCGGGCTCCAAAAACTCGTATTCACGATACCCAGAGCCGCATCCCCCATGGCTGCCAGAGAGGACTGATCTGTCGTGAAGGCGGTGGTATACAGAGGAATTTGTTCCTTCAACCCAGCCTGGGCATACTGCTTGATAAAATTGATTCCCATTCCACCGGGATAAAAAATGAACAGGGCATCGGGTTTGGCATTTTTCATCTGCGCCAATTCGGCGGCATAATCGGGCTGGTTGATCTTGGTATAGACTTCTCCCACAATCTCGCCTTTGAAATAACTTTTGGCGCCGGCCACCGCATCTTTGCCCGCCTGGTAATTCGGGGCCATCAGATACAAGCGCTTATACCCCATGTCGTCGATGGCTTTTCCCATGGCTGCGTGCGTCTGGTCGTTCTGCCAGGAAACCGTAAACAGATTGGGGAGGCACCCCTTGCCGGCCAGATGGGATGGCCCTGCATTGGTGCTGATCAGGAAAACACCGGCATCCGTAACCGGTTTGGCCACCGCCATCATCACATTGGAAAAAACAATACCGGTAATCATATCCACGTTGTCTTTTTCAATCATCTTGGTCGCGACCTGGATCCCCACATCCGGTTTGAGCTGATCGTCACCCGTTACCAGGTCGACCGCCAGGCCGCCGAATTTTCCGTTCAGGTGATCCATACCCAGCGTGAATCCCTCCAGCATATCCTCCCCCAGGCTGGCGGCAGGCCCGGACAGGGTGGCGATAAAACCGATTTTAACCTTGTCTGCCCCGATCGCGGTGCCGCCCAACCAAAAGAACACAACTGTCAAAGCCACGAGAATTCGCCGAAACATAATGGTCCTCCTTGTTTGTTGTGGGAAAACGACCTAATGAAATTAATTAAAACCATTTTTCTGGGAATGAACGCGCTTTATTAATTGGATTTGAATTAGCCTTCCGAATATCATTAGGCAAAATCATTGTCAAGATGTTTTTTTGAAATTTATTTCCCTATCCATGAGCCTCGCGCCCATCGGTAAAATGGGTTGCAGCCTTAAAAAAAGAAAAAATTTTTATTTACAATTAACTGTATTCACTGATATAAAAGTTTTTATAAATGCAATTCATTTGATAAATTTCCTTTTTTTTCAATAATATAAAGTGAAATAAATATATCCTAATGATAATTTGATAAATGATTGAATCGTCGCTTTTTTGGGATTTTTTTCTCTTTTTATCCCTTGTCATTATCGTTGAAATCAAATTTTCTAAATGATATTAGGTTATCTTGTCTAAAAATGATGATTTTATCAGCCGACATCCCGATGCCGCATTGTGCCGCATCCGATCGATGCCATACGACCCAACCGGAAACGGGAGATAACAAAATGAAAATTAACAAGATCGATCATATTTGCATCGCGGTCAGAAACCTGGAAGCAGCGAGAATGGTGTGGGAACCCCTGTTGGGGAAAACGGGGCCCGATGACGCCTATACCGATGAACCTGAAAAAATCAACGTGGCTCGGTATTGGCTGGGTGAAATTGGATTTGAGCTGATGGAGTCCACAACTCCGGATGGACCTGTCGCGAGATACATCGAAAAAAACGGGGAAGGGGTGATGGTCCTGAGTTTCAATGTCGACAACACCCGAGACGCGATTCGAGAGCTCCGCGAGAAAAACTACCCGTTAATCGGTGACGCAAGACCCTTTCGTGACTGTGAATTTGCCTTTGTTCACCCCAAAAAAATGAACGGGGTTCTGGTGGAATTCATCGATTACAAGTGGGAGGAGTTTCGAAAGACCGAAAATATCTGAATCTCATTTGATGAACTCGTAAAAAGTCAAATTTCAGATGGCAATGTAAAAAGGTCGCAGGCAAGGCGCGCAAATCCTGAGGAAGGAGGCGTACTTATCGTACGCCGCAATGACGAGGGATGCAGCGCAACGCAGCATCCGGACTTTTTACGAAGCCATCTCATTTGGTTCATAGGATTGCAGCAGAGTCCGGATGGATTGGACATCCCCGAAGTGTCATCCGGGTCAACCTCCGTCAGGCTTTCAGGATTGAGCTCATGAAAAAAGAAAGATCCAGTAAAAAAGAAAAATCAAACGGCAAACCGAGCAGTTTGGATACCAAAAAACAGATCCTGGAGGCTGCCAAAAAATTCTTTGCCGAAAAAGGTTTTCACCAGACAACGATCGTTGATATCTCCAAGAGCATCGGCCTTTCGGAAGCCGCCCTGTATGAATACTTCAAGGGAAAGGAAGACCTTCTTTTGGAAATACCGCGTGTCTGGGTTTCCGATCTTCTGGAAGATCTGGAGAACCACCTTTTCGGGATCAAGGGGGCTGAAAACAAGCTTCGGAAATTTCTCTGGTGGTATTTAAAGCGGATCGAACTGTCTCCGACTGATGCCAAAATCGTCTATCTGAACCTGAAGACCAATTCCAATTTTTTGAAAACCGAAGTATACGCAGATGTCAGAACCCTGTACTCGTATCCGGTTACCATCATTTCAGACGGCATCAAAAACGGTGAAATCCGTGCGGACCTGGATCCCAAGGCAGCTCGGGATGTCTTTGTCAGTACCATGGATCACATGATCACGCGATGGCTGTTGAACGACATGTCGTATTCTCTGTTCGAAAATGTCGAAACCATTTTTGAAATGATCATGAGTGCGTACATACAACGTTAGATAGGATGACAAACCAGGGGGATGAGGAATAGGGGACAGCCGGGCGACTACCGGAAATGGCTGATACAAAATGACGTGATCAAATAAATCGCGATGCCCAGTGCCAGGGAACGCCAGATTCCGATCCGCTCGCACAGCCAAGCCACGGTAAACACATACAGGACCCAGGGAGGTACGCCGTAAACCAGATTTTTGGCATAGTCAACCACCGAGGTCTGCCCTCCGGCACGGTAAATCAGGCTGAATGTCAATACGGTCATGGAGGGGAACATGCTGATCAAAGCGGCGATAAACCCTTTTCCATTGGATCCGTAATAAGCGGTTAAGCTCACCACGAGCCCGCCGATCAAAAAATAGAGCAGGTATTTCACATCCATTCTCCGTATCGATATGCCTCCAGGGATACATCATCCCTTCGATTTCGTATTCTCTATTATATGGATACGCCGGCACGTGCCACGCCTGACATTCCGACGTCTACCCATCTTTTGTCGGCCGAGCTCCTGAAATTTTTCGTAAAGCAGGCATATACGGATGTCATCCGGCAAAAAATCTGGTACTGTATCATGGAAGTGGTGATCTTTACTCCTGTCATCCGATAATCGCAATGAAAAATAATCAGGGTGCTCTGATTGGGTGCCTGTTTCATCATGGATTTTGGTACACACCGTTTTCACCAGCCTGCGCCATGGGGCATCCGTTTTCCCGGAGCGGTTCACCCCATGATTTCGAGTGAAATTGATGGACACCCCCTCTCTTTGAATGACCACGATCCGCAGTGGAAGATTTTGTTGTGAAAAGTGTTTCAGACTTGTACCATGTTCGAAAAGGAGAAAAGGATCAGACCATGCCGTGTCTATGCGAAAAAAGTATTCCATCCGGAATCGCCGTATCTTCCAAATGCATACAGGACATCTGGCTTTTTGGCGGACTGGATCCCCAAGATATGAAGGCGTTGGCTACCATTGGGAAACAAAAGCTTTTTCGACGGAAAGAGGCGGTGTTCCATCAGGGGGATCCGGCGGACAGCCTGTTTCTGATCAAGTCCGGCCGAATCAAATTGACGAAACTGTTCGAAGACGGCCGGGAAGCAACTTTGGATTATCGTAAAGCCGGAGACACCTTCGGAGAAAACACCTTCAGCGAGGATATCCGCTATCCCGCAACCGCCTGGTGTGTGGAAGACACCTATACCTGCGGTATCAAAAAAACCGATTTCGAGAAACTGGTTCTGCAGCATCCCACCATTGGTTTGCACATGATCCGAAAACAGAGCGAACTGATTGCCAACCTGACAACCCGGCTGGGAGACATGGCCATTCCTTCCCTGGAAGAGAGGCTGTTTCAGGTTTTGATCAATGTGGCCCGCGAACACGGTATCCCGGATAGCCGGGGAATCCACATTCAGTTTCCCCTGACCCATGAGGACCTGAGCTTTCTAACCGGTTCTCATCGAGTGACCATCACCAAGGCGATAAAAAAACTCGAGGGCGATGGCAGGATCGAGAAGGAAGGCCGTTCCTATATTCTGCCGGCGGCTGTGGTACTTTCCGAGTCCACCGATCTGCTTGCCTGAAAATGAATGATTGTAGCCATCGCTACAGAACCTTTATCTTCCCGTGATATAGTGGCAGGCAACCGTAAGATTCCGGAAGTGCCCGGAATCAGGAAAACGCTTTCATCCACATACATAAAAGGAGGTTACCATGGTCGAAATCAGCAAAGAAATTTTTGAGATGGTGAACAAGCCCGGCAGGGTCGGGGTTTTGGGCACCGCCGATAAAAACGGTCAACCCAACACCGCATATTTCGGCAGCTTGCGGCTGATGGAAGATGGTTCGGTGGTTCTGGGGCTGGGAAACAACCTCAGTTTCAAAAACCTGCAGGAAAACCCCCTGGCCGTTCTTTTCTGCGTCACGGAAAGCCCGGTTGGGTTCAAAACCCCGGGTGTCCGGCTGTATCTGAAATTGAAAGAACTTCAGAAAGCCGGCCCTCTGTATGACGGCATTAAAGCCGCCATCGCCAAGCATGCCGGAGAAGATGCGGCCAAAATGATTGTAGCGGCAGCCGCGTTTGAGGTGACCAAAATACGGAACCTGGTGGATTGGTCGGCATAATCCGATCGCTTGAGAGCCGGGGTTATTCAATAATTCCAAGCTGTTTCCGGAGCAATTATGCCGTTTTCGTTTCGCACAACGGATTTTCCCATAGTTCTCGGGGATCATTTCTGGGTTCTCGGGAACTATTTTTTCAACCTGTACACAATCCGTGGAGCGCATGGAACCGCCGTCATCGAAGCCGGAGTCTCCGGAACCGTGGACACGGTGATCATGCAGCTACATCTTTTGGGGTTGACTCCGGATTATTTGATCATTACCCACCCGCATGCGGATCATGTCACGGGGTTGGAGGGATTCCAGACGGAATATCCCGGCATTCGGATCGTCGCAGCAACAGGAGCCGAAACCTTTCTTGGCCATCCCAAGGCCCTGAACAACCTGGTCTCAGAAGACGCGCACATGTCCGCCAGTCTCGCCTCCATGGGTCTGCCCCCGGGAAGACCTCCTATCACGGAATTCCATTTTCCCCCAAACCCGATCCGGGTGGAACAGCCGATGGAAATCGATCTGGGAGGCGTAACACTTCACTGCATTCCCGTTGAGGGACATTCCCCTGGAAACTTGGTGGTTCACGCCCCGGAAATCGGTGCGCTGATGGTATCCGATTCCCTGGGTTTTCATTTTCCGGGGCGCGGAATTCTCCCCCTGTTTTTCACCGGATACGGCCGGTACCTGAAAACACTGAACGAACTGGAATCCCTTCATCCAACCATACTGTGTCCGGCGCATCAAGGACCT
>CAZTKB010000012.1:0-15367 GCA_964614125.1 uncultured Desulfobacterales bacterium
CGAGCCCAGGAGGGATTTCATTTACAACAACGCCCTGGAGGTTAGTTCCCTGGATATATGATGGAAAAACGGATAATACACCATGCTTTCCAGACCCTTTGCCATTCAAGCCGCCGTTGTCTGTTTTTATTCACCGCAAAAAGAGCCTGTTCATGTTGATGGCATTTCTTTTACAGATATAGAGAGGCTCTTGCATGTATATCATATTCCCACAGTTGTTCTGAAAGCCTCCGGCCGGCCCGAAGATATCAGAATAAATATCGGGTCCGTCATCCCCAAAACCGAAACAGAGGCGGAATCCACGTTGTTTATCGGAAACCGGGTTTCGGATATCCGGTTGGCTGCCTCAGCCGGAATGATTACCGTATTTTGCATGTCAGGATCCGGTCTATCTGAGGGACCAGCGGAATTCGACTTTCCGGTGAACCGGTTGGAGGATCTTTCCCACATTCTTCGGATGGGACGTCCGATGCCTATCGGCAAGTTTCCTCAGGATCTGCTGGAAAAATATCTGACGGATTTTTGTTTTCATGATGAATCGGTGATCATTCATCCCGGTATTGGAGAAGACACAGCGGCGGTGGATGTCCAAAACACGGAAGTCCTGATATTGAAGTCGGATCCGATTACGTTTGCCACCGATTCCATCGGTTATTACACGGTTCTGGTCAATGCCAACGACATTGCCACATCCGGCGCCACACCCCGATGGCTATTGACCACCTTGTTGTTTCCCCCACACTATACACCATCCCAGGCATTTGGAATCTTGATGGATTTGCGGGATGCCTGCAATCGGTGGGGAATCACCCTCTGCGGAGGACACACGGAAATCACCGATTCGGTAACCCGCCCCGTAGTGATCGGAATGATGGCCGGAACGGTCTCTCGAAAGCGTCTTTTGGACAAAAGAGATATTCGGGAAGGAGATCTCCTGTGGATCACGAAGGCTTTGGCCGTGGAGGGAAATTCCATTATTGCCAGGGAGTTTGGAGGCCGGTTGAAAGAATCTGGTTTTACTGTACCGGAAATTGACGGTCTCAAGGAATTTCTGGATCGAATTGAAATTTTAAAAGAAGCTCGAATTGCAGCAGAAATTCCGGGTATTGTCGCCATGCATGATGTAACCGAGGGGGGACTGGCGGCAGCCGTTTCCGAATTGAGTGTCGCCGGAGGGCACCGGATCCGAATTCGGATGGAATCCATTCCCGTCTACCCGGAGACCCATCGTGTCTGCCGGATTTTCGGTATCGACCCGCTGGGACTGATTGCCTCCGGTTCCCTGTTGATTTGCACGAGGCCGGAATCCGGAGATGTTCTGCGAGAAAACATGGATCAATCCCATATACCCCTGACATGGATCGGGGAAATTCTGGGCACTGGAACCGGGGTGGAAGCGATACGGGATGGATTTCCATGCTGTTGGCCGAAATTCGATACCGACGAAATCACCCGAATACAGAATTGACTTCGGAAAAAATAATATCGGTCAGTTTTTCAAGACTTCCCCCATAAAAATGGTCTGCACCCTCGATGATTTCAAGACGAGCCGAAGTATTCCTCGCCAATATCTCCATCCTGATTTTTTCCAAAGGTCCGAATTCATCGTTGGAACCGGTTATCACCAACCGCAGAGACGGTATGGTATGTTGGGATTCGAAGGGTAGAAAACCAACCGGTGGGGATACCAGAATGACCCGGTGAAAACCCGGTTCCATGGTATGGATGCGGGAGATGATCCAAGCTCCGAAAGAATATCCGGCGGAATCCAGGATCCGGATTCCCTGTTTTTGCATCCATTGTACCGCATTCTGGAAATCTCTTTGTTCGCCGGTTCCCTGGTCAAAATACCCTTGGCTGGACCCTACCCCGCGGAAATTGAATCGAAGCGTTTTCCAGCCCGCTTTTTCGTAGGCGGTTTGGATAGCTTTCACCACCGGATTGTGCATGCTGCCGCCATACAGAGGATGGGGATGGGTAATAACCACTCCTCTTTCCGATGGAATGTCGGACAAGAGGCCTGCCAAAGACAAATCATCGGATGGAAAACGAATTTTTTGTTCCATATATGATGGCCGATTCGTAAATTTCCTCTATTTGATCGAAGATATGGTTCCAGGAAAAAGGCTGTATTTCCGGAAGAACACACGATTTCCAGTCCAGGTTCCCGTGAATGCAGGCGATTACCTGGCGGCTGATCGCTTTTGCCAGATTCTGAACGAACCGCGGTATATCCGACGGAAGAGGCTCATCCATTCGAATCAGGCCGGGCAACTCCACTCGTTCCACGATTCCGCTTCGCCGGATTTCCCGGGGAATCCAGGTTTCCAGTCCGGGAAGATCGGTTGTCACTACACGGCACCCACACGCCATGGCTTCCAGAAGGACCAGGGGAAGCCCTTCGAACAGGGAAGGTAAGACGAAAATCTGGGAGGAGCGCAACACGGAGGCCAGTTCATCCTGGGTAAGGGCTCCTTTGAATTCCAGACGGCAATCCGGGCGATCTATGGAACGAGGTATTTCTGCAAAAGACGGATCTCCAGACGATCCGGCCAGGTTGACATGCAGGAAATATCCGGCAGGGATCTCGACCAGGGAAAGCGCTTCGATCAACCAGGGCACCCCTTTCGGCCGGCTGATCTTTCCGGCGTAGGTCATTCGAATGATTCCTGAATCATCCGGCCTGCAGGTATTCTTGGCATCGCAGCAGAAAATATCGTCCCGGAAACCAATGCCGATTTCCGTAATTCGTTCCCTTGGGATTTCGTACACCTCGTGCAACTGTTCTACCTGGGGCTGGTGCAACGCCAGTATCCGGTCGATACGGGAACAGTCTGGGATGACATGGGAAACCAAGTGGGGCGCTCGTTCCAATTGGCGGAATTCTGTTCCATGACAGCTTGTAACGATGGGGATATCCGGAAACATTCTTCGGGCAAGAGCTGAAACCAGCCAGAGATGATGGGTATGAATGACATCCGGATGAAAACCGTCCGTGGCTGCTCGTATCGCCCGTTCGAAGGCGCGAAGATATCCGGTCAGCATGTCCGGGGTGAATTCGGAAAACCGGGTGCTGACATACGGCATGATGTCGCTCATCCCGGCAACCGGAAAGGGAAGATCGGGTGTCTCGAAGCGAACCGGAAACAGGCTTTCAGAATTTATTCCCGTTATGTCGGGTAAAGGCGAGGAGCCCGGCAACCCGCAAACAACCCGCTGCCGGTAATGGCGATATCCAGCATGCCGGACCATGGCCTGCAAATATACCCCGCTTCCGGTCTTTCCGGGTTGTTGGGATAAAATATGCAGAATTTTCCGGGTATGGATCATGGCGGTTTCCAGCAGAAGTTGGTTTCAGTCGGACTGTGCCGGTTCAGCGTTGGCATTACCAAGACATTGCCACAACCGGTCCGAATGATGATCGATATGGTTTGAGATCAAAGATATTTCCGGTGCCTTGGGGTTGTATGAATCGATCAGAATACCGCACAGATCCCGAACATCGGATCGGGACAAGGGTCGGCAAAATTTTCGAAAACACACAGAAACCGGTTCCCCGGATGTCTGTAAAGGTGTCTTTTTGGCCAAAGCGTTAAAAAAACCTGTCACGGTATGGGATACGACAGAAGGGTCGGACCAGACAAATTCCCCGGTTCCATTCAACCGGTCCAGGCGGGTTCGAATGGAAAGATTGCATAGAAACAACAGAAGGGAAAACATCTGGCTTTCCATATCCGATCCCGGAGTTTCCCACATGGGCGCGTACTGGCGGACAGTCACCAGCCGGATATCAAGATTGCCGGGACGGATTCGAACGATGAAATCACCGGCTGCATGGTGCCAGGGATAGACTTGTTCTCCGGTATCCAGCCGGTAAAAATCGGTCAGAATTTCGGCGATCCTCCGGTAAAGCGCGTGTGTCTGAGGCGGGGTAAGCCAGGAGTTGTTTTCCGTTTCATCCCATACAACAATTCCCGGAAGGCCGGTTTCCGGTCGCAGGGACGTGTGCCATTCATGAAACCCCTCCAGCCATTCCGCGGTGAACAGACCGTACCTCCTGCCGCGTCCTCCCCGATGTTCGGCATAGTGAAATACTGCCGGAGTGACCGGCGGGTAGACATGGGAGTGTAGTCGTCTCAATACCGGGAATTCACGGCGGGCCAGTGCGATTCCGGAAGTTGATACCGCCACATTGATCAGAAAGGAAAGGGAGATATCGTCCATCCGGACATCAATTTTTCCGGGATGATAAAACCGGCCGTGCTTCAACAGATGGAGTTCGATGGCGTCAATATGCCGGTGCAATCCCTGATTGCCGGTCATAGCGGTAATTGTGTGCTCCAAGCCGACGTACCCGTCGTTTTCCAAAAAAGAGCGGACGGCATCAAAATAATCGACGTAGGTGATGGGATCCGGATTCGGATCAGGCCCGGGATCTTCGGGAAACGGCTGTTCAAGGATTTCCGCATGGGAATCGATGTTCATTTCGTGGTCCCCGATCCATCGGGTCACAAGGAATACCGGCTTGCCGGATCCATGGTAACCACCCATTAATTCGAGGCCTGCGGCGGTTCGGAGGAAAGTCGTTTTTTACACTCCTCTATTTCCGATAAGATTTCCGAAGCCACCTCGTATCCCAATTCGACCGCCCTTTCGGCATGCCGTACCGCGGATGCGTCGTCCCCTTTTTCCAGGTAGGCGATGGCCAAGTTGTTATGAACCACCGCAAAATCCGGTTCCAAGTCCAATACCTTCTGGTTGGTTTCAATGCATTTCTCGATATCCCCTTTCATCAGATAGGCGTTGGCCAAGGTTGCGAATGCCTGTATGAAGCGGAAATTAAAAAAAGTGGCGCGCTCCAGGGCCGCGATGGCTTCATCGATATTGCCTTTTTGCAGTTGAACAAAACCGATGTTTCCATGGCCTTCCGAAAAGCCTGGCCGAACTTTCACCGCCTTTTGGTTATAAGCAAGGCAGCCATCCAGGTCTCCCCTCTGAAGGCAAATCCCTCCCAATTGCACATATGCTTCGGCCAAACCGGGGCTGCATTCGATGGCCTGATGCAACTCCTTTTCCGCTTCATCGAATTTCCGCTGTCCCAACAGGCCAACAGCCAGGTTGTAATGGGAGTTTCCACATTCCGGATTGGCTGCAACCGCGGATCGCTGCTGCTCTATATATTCTTCGACGTTTTTTGGTTTTTCCATATCGCTATCCTTTGTTGATGATCGGTTGTTCGTCTTCGATCCGAATCACCACCAAGGTGATATCGTCCAAAGCGGGCTTGTCTTCCCGGAATCGGAGAATCGATTCCATGATGGCATCCAGGATTTGGCTGGCGGATCGGTGACAGTTTTTTCGTATGATGTCGTGCAACCGGGCTTTTCCATATCTTTCCCCGGACGGATTTTCGGTTTCCCATATTCCATCGGTGCCGATGACAATGATCTGGCCGGATCTCCAACCGGTCAGATGTTGCTCCTCATAATTCCATTTCGGGTCCAACCCCAGTACAATTCCCTCCCCTTGCAGTTCCTGAAAACGGTTTTCGTTGGGGTCATAGAGGATGGCCGGATCATGACCGGCCCGGATCCAGGAAAGATCTCGCGTTGTTGTATCCAGGACCATCAGAAAAAGGGTCATAAAAGCCCCGGACCGCTCCGTATCCATACACAGGAGACGGTTGACCGCGCTCACCGCCTCGGAAAGGGTATCCGAAGACCATATGCGGCTTCGAAGAAGAGCGCGGACCGTGGTCATCAACAGCGCCGCCGGCACGCCATGTTCGGCACCATCTCCTACAACCACCCCGATTCTGTCTTTCCGGGAAGTTGGAAACTCCAATAAATCATAATAATCACCCCCGATTTCATCACAATACAGGCTGTTTCCGGCGATATCGAGATGATGAAACCGTACGGTTTTCAGGGGGAGCAGATTTTGCTGAATTTCCATGGCCAGGTTTAACGATTCCTTCATCCGCAGACGATCCTGGAGCTGTCGAACCATTCGATTGAAGCTGGTGATCAACTCTCCGACCTCATCCGGGCCGCTTACGGGAAGAGGTGGCCCGAATACCCCGTCGGCCAGATGTTGGGCCGCTTGAGAGACCTGTCGTATGGATCCCACTGGCCCGGCGAGGGTGAGGTGAATCAACAGGACAATGATCAAAATGGTGAAAATGCCTGCCAAAAAATAGGTGGTGCGAAAGATCAGGATGGGATGAAGAATTTCTTTTCCCGGGGCGAACATGACCAGATACCAGGGAGCTTGTGTCAGGCGATAGAATCCGCAGATTTCAGACACCGGTATCCCTTTTCCGAAAACGATTCCATAGGATTTATCTCCGATGGATCGCAGGACCTCCAGTTCCAGAGGATCCTGTTCCTCTCCGAGGCGTTTTCGTTTTTCAGGGTTGGTTGCTGCCAGGATGTTTCCCGTTTCATCTACCAGGTAAGCTCGGTGGCTTTGCCACCATCCGGAACTTTTCACCATCTCGGTGATGTAGTCGAACTGGATGAACACTTCCAAACGCCCGACCGGACAGTTGTTGGAATCCATCAGATCCGAGGCCAGGGTGACGGCATCTGTCTGAGATCCGGTATGAAACTGGGGGGGGGTGATTTCCACGATTCCTGCCCGGGAAAGGGGATGCATGCCCGAATGATCGGAGAGATCCGGATCTCCGGATTCCTGGAAAGACATCCGGGGATGGGATTTCAGAAAAATGGATTCGGAGCAGGCTTCCGGGCCTTTCAGGTCGACTTCTGTCACACCTTCCAGGGAGCGGATCCGGTCCATGATCATTTCCTGAAGTTTGCGGAACCCGGGCTGATCCAGGCCGGCATGAAGCATGTCTATCCATTTTTTCGGGCCCTCCAGGCGCATGTCCACATGATGGGCTGCGCGTTGGAGTTTCAGAATGGCCGCCTCGCCCCATTGTGTCAACAGGATGTTCCGGGCATACCAGAAACCGGAAAACCCCATTCCGGTCAGCAAAAGAAACACGGGTATCAAAACGAAGCGGTTCACCCTCTGGCGAAGGGTTTTGGGGGAAAACCGGCGAATGGTCATCGAAGACCCCATGGATCCGTTTCAGTGGGCAGCAGATTCTTTTTGGCCGTGTTACAGGATTTGCAGACCGGGATCACGTTTCCCCGGGTGGTTTTTCCACCGCGAGCGATCGGCACGATGTGGTCCATGGTCAACTCCGATGCAGGAGTATCAGCCCCGCAATAGCCGCACCGACATTTGGCGAGTTGACGCTTCCACCATTGGCTCGCCCGGAGTTCCCTGGCTTTCCGGCGTTCCCGGTTGATATCTTCCAATTCCAGATCACAGGCGAACGGTTTCATGATTCAGTCCTGATTCCCGAAGCCATTGGTTGATTTCCTCCATGAGCAGTACATAATACGCTTCGGATCCGCCAAGGCCCTGTCTGCCGAAGAAATAATTGATTTCCAAAAATAGCGGCTCCGGATCCGTTCCCGGGTTCGTGGAATCCAGTGAAAACAGGATGTCCAAACCAGCCAGATTGATTCCGGTCTGTTGGCAGAACATGCGTACCGCACCCACGGCCTTTTGTTGCAGATTGGCATGTGAATATTGCTCTACGACAGCTCCTTTGGAGACAGACGTGTAGAATCCGCCCGGTTCGGGATGAATACGCCAATAAGAAAGATATCGGCTTCCAATGACAACAACGCGAAGAGACCTGTCACCGGCCGGAATGTATTCCTGGAGAAGAAACCCCTTCTGGTTCTTCGATTCGAACCGGCAAAGATCCTGAAACATCCGGTTCCATTCTTCTCGGTTGGCAACCCGAAACACGGTTTCTCCTTCTCCTCCCCAATCCAGCTTGAGTACAAACGGAAAATCGAAGGGCAACCGCTTGCCGGATTCGGTTTCCTGACGGCAATGATTCGTTTCGGTATACACCGCCGACCGGGGATGCGGGGCTTTGGATTCGGAAAACAACCGGATCTGCCCGGTTTTTCCCGGAAAGGAGAATCGAGAATCGTAATTCGGAAAAACCCGAGAACAGGCGGATCGGGCCATATCATACAGCTCTTTTCGGCATCCTTGGGGAAGTATCACGGCATCTGCCCCTCGAATTACCGCCAGATCGGATTCGTCGGGGCTTCTTCCGGCGCACAGCCGGTTATCGTCTCCCACGATACAAGGATGAAACGATACGATCATCGATATCCGAACCGGTCCAGGGACAGGGTATCCCGGCTCCAGTTTTTTTGGACACGGACAAACAGTTTCAGAAAAACACGGGTTCCGGTCATTTCAGCGATTTCCTTGCGGGCGTTTTCCCCGATCCGCCGCAATTTGTCCCCTCCTTTTCCGATCAGAATTCCTTTTTGGGAATCCCGTTCGACATGCACCGTCGCCTCGATACGGGTCAGCGATTTTTCAGCTTCTTCCACGAACGATTCGATGGTTACCGCGACGGCATAGGGAATTTCATCTCCGGTCAGACGGAAAACCTTTTCCCGGATGATTTCCGCCGCCAGAAACCGCATGGAAACATCTGTTACACTGTCCGGCGGAAAAAGCGGGGGGCCTTCGGGCAGCAGGATTTCCAGTTCATCCAGCAGAGCAGGAATCTGTAAGCCTGTCATGGCGGATACGGGCACGATCGCCGCAAATGGGTGCAGGTCTTTCCAATGATCCATCCGCCGAAGCAGCTCTGGTTTTTTGACCAGGTCAATCTTGTTCAATGCCAGTATAACGGGTTGCGGCTGCTTTTTCAGTGCAGCCCGTATAATGGATTCGGATGGAATATCCGGTTTGGACACATCGGCGACCCAGAGAATGATATCCACATCCTTCAGGGTTGAAACCGCCTGCGAGACGATCCGTTCGTTTAATTTTCCGCCGGTCGGATGGATTCCCGGGGTGTCCATGAAAATCAACTGGGCCATTGGTCGATGGACGATTCCGGAAATCCGGTTTCGCGTAGTCTGCGGTTTTTGGGAGGTGATCGAGACCTTCTGCCCGATCAAGGCGTTTATCAGGGTCGATTTTCCCGCATTGGGCGCGCCGATGATCGTTATAAAGCCGCACCGAAAACCCGTATCGGTATCAATGAGTTGATTCATCGGATTCCGTTGCTCCGGAGTTGTCTGTCGTTACGAGGGATGGATCCAGAAAGGCGGCAAGGCGTTTCCAAAGCGGATCAAGACCCAGGGCTGTCCGGGCGGAAAACACGATCATTTCGGATAGAGGAAATCCAAAAGCTTTGGATATCCGTCCGGCTTGCAGATTCCGATTAGATGCCGATATTTTGTCAGCCTTGGTCAGGACCGGAAGAATCGGTATTTGGTATTGGTTCAGCCAGTCGATCATGATCCGGTCTTTTTCGTCCGGATTCCTCCGGATATCCAGGATCAAAACCACTCCTCTCAGACAGGTTCGTTTCAATAGATAGGTTTCGATCATGAACCGCCATGCTTTTTTTTCGGACTCGGATATCCGGGCGTATCCATATCCGGGGAGATCCACGAACCGGAAACGTCCGTTGATATCAAAGAAATTGATCAGACGTGTGCAGCCCGGGGTCGAACTGGTTTTAACCAGGTGTTTCCGGTTCACCAAGCGGTTGATCATGGAGGATTTTCCCACGTTGGAGCGGCCGATGAAAGCGATTTCCGGCATTTCCTCCCCCGGATAATGGGCCGGGCGGGTGGCGCTTTTGTTGAATACGGCGGAAACGATTTTCATTGTCAACCGGAATGTTTCTGTGAATTCAGCCTAAGGAGGTACTCTTCCAGTCGACACATTCCTTCCGCTATATTTTCGATGGAATTGGCATAGGAAAAGCGGAGGTAGCCTTCACCGTTGCTTCCGAAATCAATTCCCGGAGTAACACCGACCTTGGCGTTTTCCAATATATCGAAAGCGAGCCGATAGGAGTCATCGCACAGGTGTTTCACATTGGCGAAGACATAAAAGGCTCCGGTTGGCTCAACGGTAATTCCCAAGCCCATTTCACGAAGCCTGCGGATCATGAACCGACGTCTTTCATCATAAATTTGCTTCATCCGAATTACATCCGGCCCGGCATGTTTTAACGCCGCGATCCCGGCCTTCTGCACCATGGAGTTGGCGGAGATGAAAAAATTCTGATGAATCTTCTGGATGGGCCGGATGAAGGCCTTGGGAGCGATGACATATCCCAGCCGAAGTCCGGTCATGGCATATAGCTTGGAAAACCCGTTCAGAACAAATGCGTGATCGGTAAATTCCAAAATCGAGTGTTCTTTCCCTTCATACACCAATCCATGGTAAATCTCGTCCGACACAATGTAGGGGGACAGAGATGCAATCTCCTTCATCCGGTTTTCGGACAGCAGGTTGCCGGTCGGATTGGATGGGGAATTGATGAAAACGGCCCGGGTTCTGGGTGAAATTTTTTCTTGAATGGCATCGGTCCGGTATTGAAATCCATCGGCTTCATACACCGGAACCCTGACCGGAACGCCTTCCACAAACCGAATGAAATTGGGATAGCACGCGTAATGTGGATCCGAAATGATCACCTCGTCTCCGGGATTCAACAAGGAGGAAAACAACATGAACATTGCCGGCGATGTGCCGGAGGATACCACGACCTGGTCCGGGTGGATCACAACGCCATAGGTGTCTTGGTAATATTCGCAGATCGCCTCCCGAAGTTCCAGCATTCCCAAACTATGGGTATAGTGGGTAAATCCATCCATAATGGCTTTGCAGGCTGCTTCTTTGATACAGTCCGGCGTGTCGAAATCCGGCTCCCCTACTTCCAGATGTACGATATGGTCCCCCCGACATTCCATATCACAGGCTTTTTCCAGGACGTCCATGACAATAAACGATGTCATTTCCCGTGTCCGGGAGGATATTTCGGAAGAGGCACCGTCTGGTACCATCGAATGTTCCGTCACTGAGCACCTCGTTTCAACAGGTTGAAATATTGTTCGATCCGTTCAATCGTTTCCTTTTCTTCGGACAGATATCGGATGGATTCCCGAAATGCGGCACTATGGGGAAGCCCACGAACAAACCACCCCAGGCGACTTCGCATCATTCTGCAGGCTGACAATTCTCCCCAATATATCACAGACTCACGAAGATAGGAAAGCATCATCCCACGCCTGTCGGAATGGTCTGCCCATTCTGCGGAGATACCGTGGAGGGCATCTCGAATTTGGGAAAAAATCCATGGATTTCCGATTGCATGCCGTCCGACCATCACCGCATCGCAACCGGTTTCCGCGATCATTTTCAGGGCGGATTCCGTGGAATCGATATCTCCGTTTCCAATAACCGGAATCGAGAGAGTCTGTTTGATGGTTCGAATGATCGATCGATCGGCATACCCCCGGAATCCTTGCAGCGCTGTCCGTGGGTGAACAATAACGGCGTCGACACCGCAATCTTCCGCGATTCGGGAGATCTGTACCGCCTGAACACCGGACGGATCCCAACCGCTGCGAATCTTGATTGTCAGCGGTATGGATATTGCCCTTCGAACCTCCGTGATCAGGCGCCGGGCTTTTTCCGAATCTTTCATCAGTGCGGCTCCGGCGCCGGTTTTCACGACTTTTTTGACCGAACAGCCAAAGTTGATGTCAAGCATCGCGGCCCCCGATTCCTCCACCATGGCCGCGGCACGGGCCATCACGGTTGGATCGGATCCGAAGAGTTGAACGGATAGCGGCTTTTCCTCCACACAGGTATCCAGCATTTTTTTCGTTTTGGCGGATCCGTGAAGCAAACCGTTGGCACTGATCATTTCCGAGCAGACCAGGCCGCAACCAGCTCGTTTGGCCATCAGACGGAACGGTAAATCGGTTATTCCGGCCAAAGGCGCCATGACTGTGGGTATAGGCAGATGGATGGAACCTATATCCATGTGAATTGTTCCAAGTGGTTTCAAGTACGAGGTCATCATTATTTGGATATAAATTATAAAAAATTATTGGCAGCCCGCTCCCGGAGAGGAAGCCGGATTAGCATAACAAAACAGGCAGTTGTGATAACAGGGGTGTAGATGGTACGAACCGATATCCGAGGAAACCCGGCACCCGCAGCCCTGATGAACCCGTTGGCCGGCATCCCGGCGCAGGGAGACAGGTTTTTTGTTTATCTGCATCAGAAGGTCGTTCGGGATGCAGGAGCTGGTGCGAATTTCGGATTCCGGAGGCAGAGCCTCGGCCACTTTTTGTTCACAGCAAAGGAATAATCGAATTCCCCTGGTTCGAAGAATCTGTTCCATTTCCAGAAGAAGTTCCACTCGGCGGTTCCGGGAAAGCTCGTGGAATTGTATTCCACATGCAGCGGCTCGATGGCGAATTTTCACATACATATCCAGAAAACTGACGACACAGATATGAATTTGCGCATTTGCTGCGGCGTCCGCGATACGCTGAAAATCGTTCAAATTGTCATGCACAGACCCGGAAGGATCTTCGTACATGCAAATCGGGTCGAATCGCCACCAGACACATCGTGTATCAACCAGGCCGGTCAGTTGTCGCATCTGCCGGATCCGATGGTCGAGAGGAGGCACACCGGGTTCCAGTATCCGGGATTCGGAGTTGACCGTGAAATGGAAAAAAAGCCGATATCCGGATGACTGCAACCGGTCGGCGCAATGTTCCTGAAGAAACCGTTTATAGTTTTTCGACCAGAACACAATGGTGTGAACATCGTCCGGATGACTGGAAACCCGGGAGATTTTTTGGGTATAAGGGTTTTGAATATCGAAATATCCCTGCTGGATCTGGTTCATGAACCAATCCATGTAAAATGCGGGGATATCGGTTCGGCGGGAGGCCGAAATTACTCTGGGAACAAGCGGAATTTGGTGTTTCATCCGGATTCGGGTGGAAAAGGGTTGTTGTTTCCGGTTAACCCAACACCCCGCAGGTTTCCGTCATGAGGATCCGCCGGATTTCTTTCAGGCTGGAGATGTGAAATTGTGCCTCGAGTCCAGGGTTTTGGTAAGCGACAAACGGTACGCCGGCGGATGCGGCAGCGGCTTCATCCAACTCGGAATCTCCGATATAGATAATTTCTCCGGTTGCTACATCCAGAACATCCGCAATTCGAAGCAGGATATCCGGGTGGGGTTTCGCCCGGGGAACGTCCCGGGCGCTTACCACCAGGTCAAACTCCGAGCTCAGCCCAAACTGGTTCAGTACCTCATGAATCGTATTGGTTCGGTTTGTAGCGATCGCGGTTTTGAACCGTGGCCGCAGGGATTTCAAAAGCGGCTTAAGGTTCGGCTCTATTTTCATTTTGGATATCAGTGGAAAATAGGAGATCTGGAGCCGATAAGTGTTTGCTGCGGCTCGTTCCGAGGCATCCGGAAACAGAAAAGAAATTACCTCGTCTGTCATATGCATATGGGCGAGATCTACTTGTTCCGGAGTCATTTCCGGCTTGTCAAAATGTCTCAGTATCTGATTGTAATATTCCCGGTTGAGCTCCTTGGTGTCAAACATCACCCCGTCACAATCAAATGCGACCACCCGAATCTTCTGGTTCATGATGCGGGGTTGGCCTCCTTGGATTCGCCGGCCGGGGAGGGGCCCTGCCCGGCCGGGGCCTGAATCACGGTATTGGGATCCAAAACCTGTCCATAAACGGTCAGTTGCAATTCCGATCGGATTGGACTGTCTGTTTTCAATAAAATGGTGTCGAAAAACCGACCGGGCATTTTCCGGACCGCCTCAACAGAAAGCACATACTTCGATTGGCCATCGACTTGGGATTCATCAATACGGAAACTAAGATTCTCTCCAATCCGTGCCCGGGATCCGGTGATTTTGAAAGGATATTTGGGCTCCGGGGTGATGGTCACCGATCCGGTCAGTTTTTCCCCGGCGTTTCCCCGGAGAAACAGTTTGTTGGGTTGGATCATGGCAAACCGTTCCACGTCCCCGCTGATTACCAAGGTCGTTTTAGGCTGGTTTGCCAGGGAGGATTCCACCAGGATGCTTTTTTTGAGCAGGCTTCCGCCATATCCATTGGTGTCTACCTTCAGCGTAATTTTTCCCTCGCCGCCGGCGGGGATTTGTCTCGGATAGGAGACAGCTGTACAGCCTCAGCCGGTTCTTACCGCGGATATTTCCAGAGGAGCTGTTCCCGGGTTTTTCACCATAAAATCATGGATCACTTCCGATCCCTCGACCACCGGGTCGAAGCGGAAACTCGTTTCCGGAAACGTGGGGGATGGTTCGGTTGCCTGAATGGTATCTGCCGCCCAAGTGGAAGGGCAGGCTATCAGTCCAATCCAAAAAATTAGTAAAAACAATCGGTTTCGCAAAACAATCTCCTTACCGCGTCTTGAGCGGATCCATGGTCTCTTCAATCCATGCCAGTTTTTTATCAATATATTCGGACTGTCCATTCGCCACTCGGCTCCGGGCGCTGATCAACAGATCTTTGGCCGCTTGGTAGCTTTCCGGTGTTTTCATGCTGATCAAAACGTCCGCCTTGTACAGTTCGATCATCTGGTCCATGCCATGAAGCCGGATTCGGACCGCTTCGCGATGTTCCGGGGTGATTGCATAAGGAGCGGCCTGATTCATGATGGCCCTGATTCGGTCGAGGGTCAGATGGTTTGCGGTCATAATCAGGTGATCGGCCTGTTGCAGGAAAAAATTACATATGAGCGGATATATTTCCGTTTTGGTGTATCTAATTGCCTTCGATTCCGGCATGCTGACTCCCGGCAGGGTAATCAGCAGTTTTTCTCCAACCGGGGAAAAACGTCCCTGAAAAATCTGTATGCCGTCGGAAACGGATCGAACATAGTAATTGCCGGTGTTACAGTAACTCACAATGGCAAGAAGGAGAAAAAGGCCAAGAATTCCTCCTGCCGCCAATTTGATGGATTTATCCATGACATCTTCCTTTTTCTTGATTTTTGGCTGGTCGTAGGTAACGGAAGACAATTTTTCCTGGGCCTGTGCGGCTTTCATGGCTTCCAACTCTGCTTTGGCCTTTTCCGCACGGGCTTTTTCGGCAGCGATTCTTTCGGCTTCCGCTCTGGCTTTTTCAGCGGCAACGCGTTCGGCTTCCGCCTTTTCAGCGGCGATTCTTTCAGCCTCGATACGCTCGGCCTCCGCCTTTTCAGCGGCGATTCTTTCAGCCTCGATACGCTCGGCTTCCGCCTTTTCAGCGGCGATTCTTTCTGCCTCGATACGCTCGGCCTCCGCCTTTTCAGCGGCGATTCTTTCTGCCTCGATACGCTCGGCCTCTGCCTTTTCAGCGGCTATTCTTTCAGCTTCGGCCTTTTCATAGGATACAGCGGCCTCTTGAAAATCGAATTTTCGAAACATCACGGATTTGATACGCTGATTTTCTT
>CAZTKB010000012.1:15467-24883 GCA_964614125.1 uncultured Desulfobacterales bacterium
GCCTCTTGAAAATCGAATTTTCGAAACATCACGGATTTGATACGCTGATTTTCTTCCTCGTTGTCATAGGAGACAAATGGCGGTGCAATCGGGAAATCCGGGCGGGATATCGGTCCCGGAATTTTGGTGGGGGTATAGGGGCTTTCAAATTTTTTAAAAATAAGCTCTTCCCGGGACAGAGGTTTTTGGGGAACGGACGATGATTCCGTTTCGTTCGAAATGGAGGTATCTCCCGATGTTGCCGAAGTTTCAACATCCGGCGGACTTTCGTCCAACGAAGGCTTCGGAGTTTTCGTTTTTTTTCCGGATTCTTTTTTCTTGGTGCTTGTCTTTTTCTTCGGTGTCGTTTTGCTCATGTGGTTTTCCCTCTATCTGCTCGAAAGTTGATGATTTTCCAGGATGGAAGTCAACCGTCTCCCCGTGTTTGGATTTTGATCGGGCGGCTACCGCAGGGCCGCGAACGGATTGAATCTTTTTTCCGTTCCGATGGTGGTCTCTGGTCCATGACCGCAATACACGGTCACGTAATCCCCCAATGGGAACAGTTTCTTCTGAATACTGGCAATCAGGGTTCCGTAATCTCCTCCCGGAAAGTCCGTTCGTCCGATGGATCCGGCAAAAAGCGTGTCTCCAACAAAAACGGAGTCATCCACGTGCAGGGATATTCCGCCCGGGGTGTGGCCGGGGGTATGAATCACGGTAAGGGTTATCTCACCGAACGAAATGAGATCCCCCTCATCAACGGTTTGATCCGGAGGCGGTGAATCATCCGATGAAAGGCCGAATGCGGAGGCGCTTGCGGAAAGCATGGACAGCATGGGCTGATCGAGTTTGTGTATCAGTAGTTTGGCCTCTGTTGCCTCTTTCAGTTTTCGGTTGCCACCGACATGGTCGAAATGACCATGGGTGTTGATGATATAATCCACGGTCAACTTCATATTAGCGAGCGCCAGGAGTATTTTGGAGGTTTCTGCTCCGGGATCGATCACAACAGCCCGCCTGGTCTTTTCGCATCCCAAAATAAAACAGTTGGCCATGATCGGACCCACGACAAGAGATTTGATGATCACAACGGTCTCCTTTGCAGCATTTCGGAATTGCCTGAATCACCAGGATTCCGATTTCGTTATCGTTTGGACCGGTTTTGTTCAGATGATCGAACAATCGTTCGGCGTTTCCGTCTTTCCGGAGCATTCTCTTCCGGTTCCATTTCCATCCGGTCTCCAGAAAGATGTTCCTCCACCGTTAGTGGGACGGCCGTCCGAAGGTGAGAGGTGACGGATAAAGGTAC
Organism: uncultured Desulfobacterales bacterium; assembly: GCA_964614125.1. Taxonomy (GTDB): domain Bacteria; phylum Desulfobacterota; class Desulfobacteria; order Desulfobacterales; family Desulfatirhabdiaceae; genus UBA4064. The sequence goes on from CAZTKB010000012.1 coordinate 16,759, forward strand.
CAGCTCCTCGACTTCCGGCAACGTACTCCGGTTGATTCGTTCCCATGAATTCGGAGAAATGTCAATATGTATCGGTTCCTGTTCCATGTGGATCCGAATGCCGTCCAGAATCCCGTTAATGAATGCGCCTGAATCATCGCTGCCGAATTTTTTCCCCAGATCAATGGCTTCGTTGATGGATACCTTGACGGGAATGTCATCGCAACAGCACATTTCAAATACCGCGATCCGGAGAACATTCCGATCTACACACATCATTCGGGAAATTTTCCAGTTACTGGAAAAACGCTCGATGATGGCATCGATTTCGGAACGGGCGACCGAAACACCATTGACCAGTTTCAGCAAAAATGGAAGGGTCGAATCCGAAGTGTTGAAATTCCGGCAAAACAGCGCCAAGTTGTACTCTGAAAAATTGTTGACAGAGTCCATATAATACAAAGCCTGCAGAGCCAATTCCCTGGACTTCCGGCGGTTTCCCATGGCAGTTTCAACCCCGGTCGATAACTTCCATCAGATTGGCCATTTCAATCGCGGCAACGGCAGAACTCCAGCCTTTGTTGCCTGCTTTGGTTCCGGCCCGTTCGATGGCTTGTTCGATGGTATCGGTTGTCAACACCCCGAAAATCACTGGAACGGAAAAATCCAGGCTAACCGCCGCGATACCTTTGCTGACTTCCGAGCTGACATAATCAAAATGAGGGGTAGAACCCCGAATGACAGCTCCCAGACAGATGATCGCATCATATTTTTTCTTGGAGGCCATTTTTTTGGCGGCCAACGGTATTTCGAAAGCACCGGGCACTTTCACGATGTCAATGTCGCTGTCGGAAGCGCCGGACCGGGTCAGCGCATCCAACGCTCCGCCCACCAGACGATCTGTGATAAAATCGTTGAACCGGCCCGCGACAATGGCAAATTTTTTCCCTTCCGCCATCAGACCGGCTTCTATCAAATTCGGCATGTCAACACCCCCATGTGTAGTTTCAAAACTGGCCCGGCAAAATGAAACGGTATCCCCTGAATCTGGTCATGAAATCAGGCCGGTGTGTCCAGATGAAGCAAATGTCCCATTCGTTCCTGTTTACATTGTAAATAACAGCGGTTGAATTCATTGGGTTCGATTTCGATCGGTATCTGTTCGACAATGCTGAGGCCGTATCCCTGGAGACCGATCATTTTTTTTGGATTGTTCGTCAACAAGCGCATTTTGCGGACACCCAGCTCGGCCAGAACCTGCGCACCGATTCCATAGTTTCGCATATCCGGCTGGAAACCCAGTTCAATATTGGCATCTACCGTATCCAGCCCCTTGTCCTGCAAAACATAGGCTTTCAGTTTGTTGATCAGGCCGATGCCGCGTCCTTCCTGGCGGATGTACAAAATAATTCCGCGTCCCTCCCGGTCGATCATTTCCATGGCCCGGTGAAGCTGGTCCCCGCAATCACATCGCATGGATCCAAACACATCCCCGGTCATGCATTCCGAATGGACACGAACCAGAATAGGTTGGTCCGGAATGATTTCCCCTTTGATCAATGCGACATGAAGAAGATCGTCGATGTCGTTTTCATACACGACGGTTTTAAATTCACCGGCGTAACTGGTTGGAATCGTGGTTTCCACGGCACGATGCACGAAAGATTCGGTCCGCATGCGGTATTCGATCAGATCCGCGATGGTGCAGATTCCAATACCGTAGGTTTCGCTGAAAACTTCCAACGCCGGCATTCGGGCCATGGTTCCATCGTCATCCATAATTTCACAGATGACTCCCGCAGGTTTCAGTCCCGCCAATCTGGACAGGTCCACCGATCCCTCGGTTTGACCGGTTCGGACCATGACCCCCCCTTTTCTGGCCCGCAACGGAAAAATATGACCCGGACTGACCAAATCCCCAGGCTTGGCTTCATCCGCGATAGCCGTCAGGATCGTCGTAGCCCGATCAGCAGCCGAGATTCCGGTAGTTACACCTTTTTTGGCTTCAATGGACACGGTGAAACCGGTATTGAACGGAGACCGGTTGTCTTTGACCATCATGGGCAGTTCCAGGCTGTCGATCTTTTCGCCGGTCATGGAAAGGCAAATGAGCCCCCGGCCGTATTTGGCCATGAAATTGATGATTTCCGGTGTCACTTTTTCAGCGGCAACGGTCAGATCCCCTTCGTTTTCCCGATCTTCATCATCCACCAGTATCACCATTTTACCGGCTTTGATATCTTCGAGCGCCTGTTCTATCGTCAGTTTTGCCATTCCGTTTTCAAACTCCTGTCAAGTTTCAATCATCAAAAAACTTCATGGGCGGTTTCGCCCGGTCATGATAAAAAGCCCGCGCGCGCCAGGACGGAAATATCCAGGGATTGCGGTCGGGCGGATGGATCGTGAGTGTACGGGGCGATCAGTTTTTCCACGTACTTTCCGATCATATCGGTTTCGATGTTCACGGGATCTCCGGGATGTTTGATCCCCACGGTCGTCATTCCGGCGGTATGCGGAATGATGCTAACCTCCACCTGGGTTGCAGAGCACTGGTTGATGGTCAGGCTGACCCCATCTACGGCGATCGATCCTTTTTCAATGATATACCGAGATAAGGTTTCCGGAACCGATATGGAGAGGATCCATGCGTTCCCTTTTCGGGTCTTTTTCCGAAGGCTTCCTACGCCGTCGATGTGACCCGATACCAGGTGTCCTCCCAAACGGTCCGACAATCGGAGTGCGCGTTCCAGATTCATCCGATCCCCGACTTTTGCCGTTCGGAATGTGGATCTTGCCAATGTTTCCGGAGAGATGTCTGCGCTGAAATACCGGTTGCCCAGATCGGTTGCGGTCAGGCAGACGCCGTTGACCGCGATGCTGTCTCCTAGACGGGTGTTCCCCAGGTCAAAATCGGATTGAATCGTGATCCGTTTTCCTTCACCAGACGGTTGAATCGACGTCAGTGTACCCATTCCTTCAATGATTCCGGTAAACATCGGCTACCCTGTATATCCGGTAATCATGACATCCTCTCCGGATTTTTCCACGTTAAGATGTTTCAATGGGATGCATTCGGACATGAATTCCGGTCCCGGTCCGCTGCAAATCGGGATGCCGTCATCCCCTCCCATCAGTTTGGGGGCGAAAAAAAAGACAATCTTGTCGACGATGCCGGACCTAAGTGCGGATCCGGCCACCCGGCTTCCCCCTTCAATCAGAATGCTGCCGACTCCCATGGCCCCCAGTTTGGGCATCAACTTGGCCAGATCGATTCCGTCCGAGTTGGTTTCCGATTCCACAATTCGAACTCCAGGCCGGATCAGCCGGTTTTTTTGTTCCTGGTGATGTCCGGATCCCGTAACGATAAAAGTTTCGGATGAAAGATTCGAACTTCCCGCCAGAACGTGGGCCGTATCCGGAATGGACAAGCGGGAGTCCAATACAATTCGGATCGGGTTTTTCGGGGGCCGTCCGTCCGGTGATTGGCCGCACCGGGCCGTCAGAAGCGGGTTGTCCGCCTGGACGGTTCCGGATCCGATCAGAACGGCGTCCATTTCATGGCGCATGCGGTGGACGATTCGCCGGGATTCCGATCCGCTGATCCATCGAGAATCCCGACTGCGGGTCCCGGTCCGGCCGTCCATGGTGGCTGCCATTTTCAAGGTGACGAACGGTTTACCGGTCATTTTGTGCTTGATAAACGCCTCGTTCAACCGAAGAGCCTCGGATTCCAGAATTCCCCGGGTCACCCGAATTCCCCGGGAAACCAGAAACGCCTCGCCTCCACCGGTGACATCCGGGTTGGGGTCGGCCATGGCCATGATCACATGGGCAATTCCGCTTTCCAGAATTTTTTGTGTGCAAGGAGGTGTTTTCCCGGTATGGTTACAGGGCTCCAAAGTAACATAGAGGTCGGCGCCTACCGCTTTTTCCCCGGCCTGATTCAACGCGTTGACCTCTGCGTGGGCTTGGCCGCAGGCCTGATGATAGCCTTCTCCCACAACCCGGCCGTCTTTCACCACGACAGCTCCGACCATCGGGTTGGGAGAAGTATACCCCGATCCCATTCGGGCCAGATCCAATGCCCGCTGCATGAATTGTTCGGCTTTCGTCATCGAATCCCACCGCCCTCCTGGTGGGAGAGAATGGTCTTCAACTCTTCCACAAAATCGTTGACATCCTTGAATTCCCGATATACCGAGGCAAACCGGACGTACGCGATATCATCCAGATCATGAAGCCGTACCATGATTTTTTCCCCGATATGGGAAGTGGGAACTTCATTTTTCCCCGAACCCCGTAAATCCTGTTCCAGTTCATCCAGAAACTGGTCGATCTGATCCATGCTGATGTTTCGCTTCTCACAGGCCTTCAGGATTCCGTTGCGGATCTTGTCTCGATTATAGGGTTCTCTACGGCCATCTTTTTTGACGATCATCATGGGTACGGCTTCCACATATTCATATGTGGTGAACCGTTTTCCGCAATGGATACATTCCCTTCTCCGACGGATAGCCTCCCCTTCCCGGCAAATCCGGGAGTCGGTCACCTTGTTATCCATGTCACCGCAGAACGGGCATTTCATAAAATATCTGTTTCCTTCGGAAAAGGAAAATGAATCAGAACAATCTCCGCTTCTTTCAGGATATCCATGGAAAGCTCATCCGGATATCCCTCCGCGTAATAAATGATCGAGATCCCCGCGTTCACCAGCATTTTGGAGCAGATTGAACAAGGGTGGTTCGTACAGAACAGCGCGGCGCCTTGAATCGATATTCCGTAAAGAGCCGCCTGAATAATCGCGTTTTGTTCCGCGTGTATCCCCCGACAGAGTTCATGCCGCTCCCCGGATGCGATATTTCTGTCCTTTCGAAGACAACCAACATCCAAACAGTGAGGAAGACGGGAAGGGGCGCCGTTATAACCAGTGGTCAGAATTCGTTTGTCTTTAACCAGGACCGCGCCCACCGATCGCCTGAGGCAGGTGGATCTTCTGGAGACCAAGCGGGCGATATCCATAAAGTACGCTTCCCAGGAAGGCCTTGAAAGGCATTTCATGCCGGTTTCCCTACCGCTTTATCGGAAACGCTTCGCACAATTCCCGAACCTGTTTTCGTGTTCGACCGATCAGGGATTGGTTATCCGGATCGCGGAGGACGTTGACCATCATCTCGGCGATTCGCGCCATTTCCGGCTCCTGAAATCCACGGGAGGTTACGGCCGGAGTACCGATTCGGATGCCGCTGGTGATCCGCGGGCTTCGGGTCTCGAAAGGAATGGCATTTTTGTTCACAGTCATTCCGGACAGGCCCAGAACGGTTTCCGCATCTTTTCCCGTAATGTTGAGATCCGTCATATCCGCCAGCATCAGGTGGTTGTCCGTACCGCCCGAAACCAAACGAACTCCCCTGGCCATCAACTGGTCGGCCAAAGCCCGGGCGTTCGCTGCGACCTGTCGCTGGTACTGCTTGAAATCGTCGGTCAAGGCTTCCTGAAACGCCACGGCTTTGGCTGCGATGACATGCATCAGCGGGCCGCCCTGAATTCCTGGAAAAATCTGTTTGTTAAGCAAGTCGTTGCAATCCGAACGGGATACGATCAACCCACCCCGGGGGCCTCGAAGCGTCTTATGGGTGGTTGATGTGACCACATCCGCATGGGGTATCGGAGAGGGGTGTATACCGGCCGCGACCAATCCCGCGATGTGGGCCATATCGACCATCAAAATAGCGTCTACCGAGCGGGCGATCTGAGCAAAGCGTTCAAAATCAATGGTTCGCGCATATGCACTGGCCCCGGCAATGATCATCCGGGGGCGATGCCGGACTGCTAGATCCTCCACTTGATGGTAATCAATCCGTCCGGTTTCCCGGTGTACTCCGTAGTGGATGATCCGAAAAAGCCGGCCGGAAAAGCTGACCGGACTTCCGTGAGTCAGATGCCCTCCATGAGACAGATCCATGCTCAAAATCAAATCATTGGGATTCAAATAGGCAAACAGTACGGCCATGTTCGCCTGGGAGCCGGAATGAGCCTGAACGTTGGCATATCCAGCCTGAAATAGATTTTTGGCCCGTTCGATGGCCAGGTTTTCCACCACATCCACAAACTCGCAACCACCGTAATATCGCTTGGATGGATATCCTTCCGCATATTTGTTAGTCAGAACACTGCCTTGGGCTTCCATGACAGCGGTGCTGACAATGTTTTCCGATGCGATCAGCTCCAGGGTGAACTGTTGCCGATCCATTTCCTGTTGAATCGCCCGGGCGATTTCCGGGTCCGTGGCTAGGATATGATGCACGTTGAAACCATTCTTTCGTTTGTCGGGAATTTAAAATAACAATGATTTCTTACAAGTCGAGACCGAGATTAGCGCCCATACAGTCAAATTGTTCAATCCGGGTTTGATGCCGCCCACCTTCAAACGGGGTATCCAGCCACGCGTGAACGATTTCGGCCGCCAGGCCTTTTCCGATGATTCTTCCCCCCATAACCAGGATATTGCTGTTGTTGTGTCGTCGGCTCATAATCGCGGAAAACAGATCATTGCACAGAGCGGCCCGGACATGACGGAATTTGTTAGCCACCATGCTCATCCCTTGACCGCTGCCGCACATCAGAATGCCGTGAGAGGCAGTTTTCTCGGAAACGGCCCGGGCGACGAGGAGGCCATAAACCGGATAATCCACCGACTGATCGTTTTCCGGCCCTTTGTCCGTGACCGCAATTCCGCGGTCCGCCAGCAATTTTTTGATGAATTCCTTCAGATCATAGGCGGCATGATCACTGGCAATCCACAACGATTTAATCTCCGTTTGCATGATAGGCATCCCAATTGGTTTTCCATTCCTATTCCCGGATCTGTCCGGGGCCGGGAACGGGAGGATCGAATTTTCGAAAATACTATAAATATTACAAGTACGGAAAAAATACAACAGGTTCTGTCAGACACCCCAGGGATCCTTTAAAGTACGGCATTTCTGCTTCGGTCCGGCTCCCCGGCCGTGTAGCGACCGCCGGGGTGGCTGCCAGGTATGGTGTGATTCGGCGTGTCGTGCCCCGGCAAACCAATCGGAACTAGGGGCGGAACGATGAAAACCTCTTTTTGGAATCGGGCTGGTGGAGTAGACAGAGACAGATGGACACAGGGCTACTCCGGCACCCGAACTACTTCAGAGGCCGGAACAATCTGTATTTCCTTGCGAATCGAGTCGATTTCCTCGGACAATACCGTCAGGGTTGTTTCATGGGGATGCCCGATCGCAACGGCATGACCGTTATGTTTTGCGATGAGAACAAGAAGACGGATTTGTTTCCGGATGGCTTCCGGATGTGGGTTGTGGTCCAGAAAAACATCGCGCTGCGCGAAAGGAACCCGAAAGAGCTTGGCCGAAGATCCGGCCATGGAGGCGGGGGATGTCCGGCTGTCGATGAAAAACAGATTTCGTAATTTAATGGTGGAAAGAACCTGATCCATCTGCGGGGACAGCGTGGTTAGATGGGATCCCATATGATTGTTGACGCCACGGATATGGTCAATCGAATCGAGATCGGAATGGAGTTGGGCGATCAGCTTGTCTGGATCCATGCTGGAAAGAAGGGCGCCTGGGCCTGGGTCGACATGGGGGTATTCTTTCGGTTCCATCGGCAAATGAAGCATGACCTCGACATGGGATTGTCGGGCCAGTTCGGCAATTTTTTTCCCGGACGGGCTTCCCGGCAAAATTGACCAGGTAATAGCCGGCTCGATCTGCAGCAAGCGCCTGGCAATCCGGATATCGTATCCCATGTCATCAATGATGACGGCCGCCCGCGGCCGAACTTCGGGAAGGGAGGGAGGCGGCTTTGGAAGAAGAGTCGGTTCCGGGGCAACGGGCTCGAGGGTTTCCGGAATGGTATATACTTCGAAAACCGGCGGTTTTTCGGGAACGGGCTCAACCGGACGAAGCGGTTTTTCGATGCGTGGTGTCGGCCTGGGGGGAGGGACGGGTTTTTCCTTACGGGACAAATACCGATCCGCTGACAGAAAAGCGGTCAAGATGAGAATCATCAGAATAATGATTCCGGCCGCAATACGCTTGATATTTAGGGAAAACGCAAGGAACTTGGATTTTTTGCGGCTGCCCTTACGTTTGGTGGTTTT
>CAZTKB010000013.1:0-23053 GCA_964614125.1 uncultured Desulfobacterales bacterium
CTGCTCAAGGTGGTCCAAGACCTGTACCCGGGGGCATCCGATTCGGAAACTTCCAAGATTTTGGAAAACCTCCGAAAATATGTAAGTGTAACACCACCGACCGGAGAAACTTTTGAAGGGTCCAATGTGTTCATTCTGGAGTTCACCGATTCGGATCCGGAAAGGGCGACCCAAGTGGCCCGTATGATTACGGATCGGTACCTGGACGCCTACCGCGAAATGTCCAAATCCAAAACTGATTATTCGCAAAGCTTTTTCCAGGAAGAAGTGCAGAAGCTGAGCCGGGAAATGTCATCCAAACAGGAAAAACTCAGGGAGTTCGAAATTCGCAAGGCGGATGCCCTCCTGGAAATTCTGAACCTGGAACCCGGGAAGAGTTCCAATCAGGAAGTTGGTCCCAGTGCGCTTCTCAGTCAGGCAATCCGGAACCAGAATGAGTTAAAGACGGAGCTGGCAGGAGTGACGACCCTGATCCAGCAAATTGAAAAAGAACTGTCAAAAAAGGGAATCCCGGTAGTTCTGCCGGAAATGGAAGTGTACGGAAGATCCATATCCGTCTTCAAAACCAAGGTTGCTCAGCTTCAGATTCAATTGAACGAGATGAAAACCCAGTTCAAAGATGATTTTGAGCCCCTGAAGCAGACTGAACAGGAACTGGTGGCCAGTATCGCTTCCCTGCGGAATGAACTGGAGCGAACGCTCGCGGCACAGAAAATAAATGCCCAGAGCCTGGAGGCCAAAATCCGGCAGTCGGAACAGATCGTTCGAAACCTTAGGGAGCAAATTCAACTCAGTGCGCAGGAAAAAGCTACTTACCAAACGCTGCAACAGGAATACGAGTTGGCAAGAGATGCGTATACCCGGGCGATGAATCAATTCGACCAGGCCAGGATGGCCGGATCCTTGCAGCAGGAAAAGCAATACCTTACGCTGATTGACTCTCCTGCGGTCCCGGTAAAACCGTACAAACCAAATCGATATCTGATTCTGATGGGAGGTATTCTGTCCGGCCTTTTTTTAGGCATTGCCGCTGCCTTGACATCGGATCATTTTGATCATCGATTGAAAACGGCCCACGATATCTCGAGCCATTTAAAAATTCCGGTGCTCGGATCCGTGTCCCATGTCTGAATGCAGTTGTTTCTGGTGGTTCAATCCGGTACTTATTTCCCTATAGGAAACACAGGGTTTTCATGGTCCTGTTACAGGTGATTCTCATATTGGCTGCCGTTACGGTCATTTTCTGGTGGACCACAACGACCCGATCCGAGCAAACAGATGGCAGCATCATTCGAATGCCGACCATCCTTGTTTCCGGATGGTTGATTTCGGCTGCAATGTTTGGGCCAAATTTCTATGCCATCCGAGTTCCCGGGGTTTTTGATATCACGATCGAACGCATTCTTTTCCTATTGATGATTTTTTCAATGGGAATTGGTATGTGGACCGGGAAGTTTTCAGGCAAGACACCGATCGGGGTCGAGATCCTGATGTTTGGATTCATCGTGTTATGTATCCTATCCATGCTGAGAACCGGTTTTTTCCCCTACCTGCCCCAATACACTACCCCGTGGTACGCGTTTATCACCGGATACCTGTTTCCGTTCCTTGCCTTTTGGTTCGCCAAACACTATCTGGCGGAATCAAAGGATATCCGAACCGTCTTGATAACGTTGTGGGGGATTGGCGCATACATCGGTTTGATCGCCTTTCTGGAATATTTTGATTTCAAACAATTTATTTTTCCCCGTTATATTGCAAACCCTGAATTTGAGCTGCATCTCGACCGTGCCAGAGGCCCCTTTCTGAATTCGGCGGTAAATGGCACCGCCATTTTGTTCGGATTGATCTGTGCCTTTCATCTCGCCTTCCTGAAAAAAGGTTTGTTTCGAATTCTGATCATTTTCTCGTTGCCTCTTTTTTTTGCAGCCGTATTTTTTACGTTGACCCGATCGGTTTATCTGGGGTTGATTCTGGTTCTCGTCGTTTTTTACGGATGGTACAAAACTCCCTTTCCGAAATGGAAACTGTTTTCCATTCCCCTTGCTCTCATTCTCTTGGCCGGTATGCTGAGCTTTCCCCGTTTACTTTCTCAGGAAAGGCGGGAAGGCGGAATCTATCAGGTGGATGAAGTGAAGGTCCGCTTGGCGCTGATTCTTCGATCCATCGAAATGGTATCGGAGCATCCGTTTGTCGGTGTTGGCCTGTCCCAATTTGTTCCAGCCTCGACCCAATTATACAAAGCGCGATTTCCGTTTCTTGCCGAAAGTGAAAGAGAGCAGCTTCAGCACCACCATCTTTTGGGACTCGCGGTCGAATTGGGAATATTCGGCTTATTCATATATCTATCCATCATTTTTCTCGTTTTTCGCAGGCTGAAGCAACTGAAAGAATTTTTACCGCGCTCCGGAATCGATTCAGACAATCTTCGGATTGTGATTTCAGCGATATGGATTATCTACCTGTGCACCAACTTCTTCATTGAACCCTCCAACCATCTCTTCCTGAATGTCGTTCCGTTTCTGTTTGCCGGAATTGCCGACGGGATATACCACCGCGGCCGGCAAGCCGATTGGTATTCAGCGGTATCTGGGGGTAGGCCTATCCATGTATAAAGATTTCTATCGCCTCAAAAGGGAACCTTTTGGAAGCCATCCGGATCCTGATTTTATCTATACCAGCAATACGCATCGGGAAGCCTGGTATTATCTTTTGTACGGGATCGATACCCAAGAGCCGTTTCTGGTCTTGACGGGTGAATATGGCATGGGTAAAACATTGCTTTGCCTGCGTCTCATGAGGGCTGTCCAAAAGCGGGATCATCTGCCTGTTGTGTTTATTTCGACCCCGAGTGAAGGCTATCGGGGGATTCTCCGACATATTGCCATTCGAATGAACATAACGGATGTGCCGAAGGAAGAAAATCTGATTCAGGATCTCATTTTCGACTCTATTCGATCCCAACCGGAAACCAAACGGTTTTACCTGATTATCGATGATGCTCACGAACTTGAAATTGATTCCCTGACACGTTTGAAACAGCTCTCCGCTTTCAACCACAACGGGTTTTTCCCATTTATCATTATTTTTGTCGCCCACCCATCTTTTTTACAGGGTGAAAAAAATACCTCTTTAACCTCCCTCTATCAACGCATCAGACGAAGATATCATCTTTCCGCCTTTACTTTCGAAGACACTCGGAACTACATCCATTTTCGTCTTCAGAAATCCGGTTTTTTGAAGAAATCGGTTCTTCCGGATGAAACCCTGAAAATGATATTCCAATACAGCAGGGGAATTCCTCGTCTCATCAACCATCTATGTGACACCTGCCTGCTGATCGGTTCTTCGCGGGGTTTGCTTTCCATCCCTCCAGAGGTCGTCAAAGAAGCAAGAAAGATTGTCGATGGCAGCCTGTTGGACAGCTATCCGGAATCGGCTTCACAACCAATGGCCGAAGGTTCCCGACCCACATCCCCTCAGCCGGATTCCAGGAAATTCATCGAACCGGTGACTGTTGTCCCCATCCGACATGACATGGATCCTGATACAGTTAAGGGACCTCCTGCCACAACGCGAAAAATCGCCTCAAAAACTGTTCTGACGATTTTCGCTCTTCTGTTGATCCTGCTCGCTGCTTTTTCCTACAATAAGTGGTCGGCAGCCCTTCGTTCCGATGCTCCCGGAACCGGCCCACCGGAACTGATTCGGTACCCGATTGTCTACCCTTCCAACACATCGTCAACTTCTCGGCCCGAGAAACATCGGATATCCGCCGATAATTTCCTGTCGGAACCATCTTCCTTGAAGATGGGTGCATTACGAACCTTTCCTTCTCAGGAGACATCTCAATAATGAATATGTGGGAAAAAGTATATCATGACAACAAGGGCATCGTAATGCCGGAAAACCCGCAAGAGCCTTTCGCAAAAGCTTCAGAAGTTGTTGCTCCTGCCCCTTTGACAATTACGAACCGAATAACCCGTTTCATCCCCAAATCACCGGACTCGAAATCCTCCGTTTCCTATCCGAAATCCTTTGATTCAATCTGTGCCCAGCTTTCAGATGTCTGGTCGAATATTCTGGTGGAAACCGGACAGAATATCCAGACTCTCCTGATGTGTGGTTCGACACATAGCGAAGGGAACACTTTTGTCTCTTTTCATCTGGCCATGTTTCTTTCCAAGGAGTATAATCTGAAAATTCTGTATATGGACTTAAATCAGAAACATTCGGCCATTCCACAACTTAAAAATCTGCCCGGGGTCTATTCCTATCTATATCAAGGGAAAGACCCTTCCTCGTTGATCGTGAAAACCGAGTATCCCGGGTTGTACCTTCTTCCTTCCGGAATGAACAACGGAGTTGGAATCCTTCCCGGAGAATATCTGGATCCGTTGATCTCTTTCTGTCGGGACAACTTCGGTGTCACCATCATCGACGGCCAGCCGATCACCACAAGTCCATCGATGATCGAACTGGCCAAATTGGTTGATTTCACAGCCCTGGTATGCCGCTATGGTTTTTCCCGTAGAGAAGTATCCAGCCTTGCCGTGGAGAAGCTAAAAAAATTTGGTGTTCATTCATTGGGTGCCATCCTGAATGCCCGGCAATTCCCCATACCTCCATCTCTATACAGGATGATGGGATAAAAACATTTGCCGGTCACTCCGGCATCGACCCGAGATGAGAGATCGAATTCAAATTGCCGTCACTGGTCTTCGAGGCATCCCCGCTATCTGGGGAGGGATCGAACACCATTGCGAGAACCTGTATCCGCGCCTGGTGGAAAAAGGCTACAGCATCACGGTTTACTCCCGGAATTACTACACACCACCGGAGGTCACCTGTCACAAGGGACTGCGTGTCAAACGTCTTCCGACCATTCAGCGGAAATATTCCGACGCCGCCTTGCATACATTTCTTTCCCTGTGTGACATCATTCGGAATCGGCCGGATATCGTGCACATCCATGGAACCGGTCCCGCCTTTTTCAGCTGGATCCCCGGATTGTTCCAACCCTCCATCAAGGTCATTTTTACCTGCCATGGCTTGGACTGGCAGCGGAAAAAATGGCCCCGGTGGGCGTCCGGCCTGATTTATCTGGGTGAATTGAGTGCCATCCGTTTCGCAGCAAAATGTATTGTCGTTTCCCGCGAAATTCAGGACTATTTTCAAAGGGTCCATGGCCTTGCCACTTCTTATATTCCCAACGGGATTTCCCCGTTTCCTTATCGGCCCCCCAAAGAAATCCGTCGGTGGGGATTGTCCGAAATCCCCTACTACCTCTGTGTGACCCGCCTGGTTCCGGAAAAAAGGGTGGAAGATATCATCGAGGCATTTCTGTCGCGTCCGAGAGAGCCTCGCCTGGTTATTACCGGAGATCACTCCGGGTCCCAAGACTATGCACAGTATTTGCGAAATCAGTATAGATCACACCGTTCCATCATTTTTACGGGGTATCAATACGGAGCAGTTCTGGAAGAACTGTATTCCAATGCCCGGGCGTTTATCACAGCATCAGAACTGGAAGGTCTTCCCATTACCCTCCTGGAAGCATTATCCGCCGGTGTGCCTTGTATCGCCAGTGATATCGGTCCCCATCGGGAAATCTTGACCGGTCTATCGGAAATGACATTTTCGGTAGGTGACCTTCATCTTCTTTCCCGACATATGGAAAGCGTGGATAAAATGACCGATGCGGAGCATCAGGAATTTCGGGAAAAAGCCAAAGCAAAAATCCGCCGGGATTTCAACTGGGAGTCTGCCGCACTGTCCCATCACATTCTGTATCAGTCGTGCTTGCTGAAATCCACATAATCTGGTAATTTAAAGGATTCATCAGGCATATGACTGAGCGCCTGGATCCACATTTTCGTGTGAAATGTGATTATGGGTGTTCCCTTTCGGTATGGGTAATTCACTCTTTTTCAGACAATGGATTCCAAAAAATCGCTTATCAAACGGCTTGAATTGCTGGCGGATGTCCTCTTTTCCGTTTTGTCCTTTTATTGTGCTTTCCTTTTGAAACTACACCTTCCCGAAAATATCCTTGGCGGGTTGTCTTCCACCCCCAACTACGATCTTGTAGCCATTCTGATAACCGTCATCTGGTATATCACATTCGATTTTCTTCAATATCCATTAGATTATGGAGCGCCGATCAACCGGAAGGTTTTCACGGTATTGGTTAAAACTGTTGCAATATGTAGTTTTGTGTTGGTGGCGTTTCTGTTTATTTTCAAGGCAGGTGATATCAGCCGTCTGCTGATCGGGTTGTTTGCGGCCCTGAATGTCATCTTTCTTCTGTTTGCCCGATGGTTGACAAGACTGTATATCATTGCCACCCGAAAAAACCTGTATTTTTATAGAAATATCCTGATTCTTGGAAGCTTCAGCACAGCAAAAGATCTCATTCAACTCATTCTCGATCATCCCGAGGCAAACATCCATGTTGTAGGGTGCATCGAAATCGACCGCAAAGAAGTTGGTAAAAAGGTGTACAATGGCATTTCCGTAATCGGAACTCTGGATGATCTTCGAGACATTTTGCTGAACCAGGTTATCGATGAAGTTCTCATCACCATGCCGTTGAATGAAATTGATAATTCAGAATGGTACCTCTCTTTTATCAATACCTTCGGAATTATCGTCCGAATCATCCCTTACTGGTATATCCGGAAATACATGTCTCTTCATCCCAACCATTATTCCGTTCAGATCCAGCATTTCCTGTCAGAACCTGCTTTGGTTCTCCGAACAGTACCCATCAAGCAGGACGCGATGCTGGTCAAAACCATTTTTGATGTGGCGATTGCGGTTACAGCTCTCATCCTCTCATCCCCTCTGTTCCTTATTCTTCCCTTGTTCATCAAAGTCATATCCCCAGGTCCTGTATTTTATAAGCAAACCCGCTCGGGACAATTTGGTCGAAAATTCCCCTTATTCAAATTCCGGACCATGTCTGTCGATGCGGAGAAACTTCAGGAAAGTCTCATGGACTTCAATGAAGCCAAAGGACCGGTATTCAAAATGAAAAACGATCCACGAATCATTCCCTATATTGGATCCTTTCTGCGAAAAACCGGTCTGGACGAGATTCCTCAATTCATTAATGTTCTCCGAGGAGAAATGAGTGTGGTGGGGCCCCGGCCTCCCATTCCTTCGGAAGTGGAGCGCTACGAACTCTGGCAACGCAGGCGCCTATCCATGAAACCCGGGATCACCGGCATCTGGCAAACCCAATGGAACCGCAACGACATTTCGTTTGAACAATGGATGAACATGGATTTGGATTACATCGATCGTTGGTCCATTTGGCTGGATATTTATCTCATTCTAAAAACTTTCCCAATTATACTGCTCCGCCAGGGCAGATAATCTCCGCTGATCTCGTAACGGACTTCCCCTTCTCCAAGCGCCCGGTTGTCCTTTTTCTTCCGAATCCCCCTGTAATCCACGAGATGGGTGTAAGAAGTGATTCATCGCACGAGGCACCCTTCCAACAAAATGGGTGAATCGAAGCGGAATTTATGATATTTATAGATATCCTGACAAATTATTCTCCAAAACTCCAACGAATGACCTTACCGAAACATACCATGAAAATCCAATCCGCAGATATTCTGATAGTAGGAGCCGGAATCATCGGACTGACCATTGCCAAAGAACTCGTCCGCCAGGGATGGGAGAATATCGTGATCATTGACAAGGAATCCGATACGGGCAAACATGCATCCGGCAGAAACAGCGGCGTGCTCCACGCCGGAATTTATTATGCTCCGGACAGTATGAAGGCGAAATCCTGTTTAAACGGAAATTTACTGATGCGCCGATACTGCCGGGAAAACGGCCTTCCAATTCTTGAAACCGGGAAGGTGGTGGTAGCCAGAAACGATTCCGAGCTTCCGGTTCTTCAAACCTTGTACGAGCGGGCTGTTGCCAATGGGGCTAAGGTGGATCTGCTGACTCCCCGCGAACTGACATCCATCGAGCCCAATGCCAAAACCGTTTCGACAGCCCTTTACTCCCATTTTACGGCCGTTGTCGATCCCAAGAAGGTCTTATCCCGATTGAAGGAAGATCTGGAATCCAGTAAAAAAGTACGTTTTGAATTCCACTGTGCGTTTCTGGCCTTATCCGGAAGCCGGACCGCTCGAACCAGCAGGGGAGACATCGCTTTTTCCCGACTCATCAACGCCGCTGGTGCGGGATGCGAGCGGGTTGCCCAGGCTTTCGGGGTAGGAAATGAATACCGCCTGATTCCATTCAAGGGCATCTATTATCGCCTGAAAAAAAGCCGATCTGACATGATCCGGGGCAGTATTTACCCGGTACCGGATATCCGCAATCCTTTTCTGGGTGTTCATTTCACCCGCAATGTGTATGGAGAGGTGTATGTGGGGCCCACCGCCATCCCTGCTTTGGGAAGGGAGAATTATGGTATTCTGCAGGGAATTGACTCCGAAATGCCGGAGATTCTCTATCGGGACGCCGCCCTTTTTCTCACAAACCCCAAATTTCGGAACGTGGCGATGACAGAGCCCCGGAAATATTTTTTTCCGTTTTTTTTCCGGGATGCATCCGCTCTGGTTCACCATTTGGACCCTTCGGATCTAGAACCGACCCATAAGGTGGGTATCCGGCCCCAATTGGTACACTGGAAAACCAAGGAACTGGTGATGGATTTTCTGGTTCTCCGGAAAGACGATTCCATACACGTATTGAACCCGATCTCTCCGGCTTTCACCAGTTCGATGGATCTTGCCAGCCAAACAGCGGCCATGCTTGCATGACCCGAGACCCGTATTCCGATAACCACCTGACCGGCAGAAGGATAGGCAGACCATGATTTGGAACTTCTTGACCAGGATTTTCGGCAGCAAAAATGAACGAGAGCTGAAACGGATCGCCCCGATCGTCGAAAAAATCAATTCCCTGGAACCGACGATGAAAGCGATGAGTGACGAACAGATGAGGGATCAAACACAGGTTTTTCGAAACCGCCTGAAGGAAGGGGAAGCCCTGGACGATCTGCTTCCGGAAGCCTTCGCCCTCGTTCGGGAAGCTTCGGTTAGAACCTTGGGGATGCGTCACTTTGATGTCCAATTGATCGGAGGAATGGTTCTGCATCAGGGGAAAATAGCGGAAATGAAAACCGGCGAGGGAAAAACATTGGCCGCCACCCTTCCCGCCTATTTAAACGCTTTGGAGGGAAAAGGAGTCCATATCATCACGGTTAATGATTACCTGGCCAGACGGGATACCCAATGGATGGGGAATATCTACCAGTTTCTGGGTCTTACCGTCGATTGTATCCTCCACGGATTGGATGACGCCCAAAGGAAGGCGGCTTACCTGGCCGACATCACGTACGGAACCAATAATGAATTCGGTTTTGACTATCTTCGGGATAATATGAAGTTCTACCTGGAATCCGTTGTCCAGCGGGATCTGCACTATGCCATTGTGGACGAGGTGGACAGTATCCTCATCGACGAAGCGAGAACCCCCCTGATCATTTCCGGACCGGCCGAAAAATCCACCAACCTCTATTATGACGTCAACCACATTATCCCCAAGCTGGTTCGTGACCGGGACTACGTCATCGATGAGAAAGCCAGGGCCTCTACCCTGACGGAAGAAGGGGTGGCAAAGGCAGAGAAACTGATGCAGATCGATAATCTGTACGACCCTCGAAACATCGAAGTATTGCACCATATCAACCAGGCATTGAAGGCTCACTCTTTGTTCAAAAGGGATGTGGATTACATTGTCAAGGATGGAGAAGTCATTATCGTCGATGAATTCACCGGGCGGTTGATGCCGGGCAGAAGGTACTCCGAAGGGCTGCATCAGGCGCTGGAAGCCAAGGAAGGGGTCCGTATCGAAAATGAAAACCAGACTCTTGCCACCATCACGTTTCAGAATTATTTCCGTATGTATGATAAATTGGCAGGAATGACCGGCACAGCGGATACGGAAGCCGCTGAATTCAAAAAGATTTACAACCTGGATGTTATGGTAATCCCCACCAACCAGCAGATGATCCGGGTAGACCATCCGGATGTGATATATAAGACCCGAAAGGAAAAATTTGAGGCAGTTATCCTGGAAATACAAGAACTTCACCGGAAAGGCCAGCCTGTTCTGGTAGGCACGGTATCCATTGATGTTTCCGAAAGCCTCAGCCTGAAACTGGACAAAAAAGGAATCCCCCATTCGGTTTTAAACGCCAAAATTCATGAAAAGGAAGCCGAAATCGTGGCAATGGCCGGACAAAAAAGTGCGGTGACCATTTCCACCAACATGGCCGGCCGTGGAACCGACATCGTTCTGGGGCCCGGGGTGGTCGAACTGGGAGGACTTCATATTCTCGGCACCGAACGCCATGAAAGCCGCCGGATCGATAACCAGCTGCGGGGCCGATCCGGAAGGCAGGGAGATCCGGGATCCTCCCGCTTCTACCTCTCCTTGGAAGACGATTTGCTCCGGATCTTCGGGGGTGAACGAATGAGCGCGATCATGGAACGCATGGGTATGGAAGAAGGCGAACCCATTGAGCACAACCTGATCAGTCGCGCCATTGAAAATGCCCAATCCAAGGTGGAAGGACATAACTTTGATATCCGGAAGCATCTTTTGGAATATGACGATGTCATGAACCAGCAACGGGAAGTGATCTATCGGCACCGGCGTGAGGCCATGATGGGAAAAAGTCTTCGCGCTGCAATTGAAGATATGATCTCGGAAAAAGCCGAAGAAATCGCGGCCACATTCGCCGATGAAAAAACCGCCCCCGAGGAATGGGATTTCAAGGGATTGAAAGAGGCTGTCTATAAACAGTTTCACCTCTTTGCAGAAAACCTGGGGCCGGACACGCTGGAAGATATGAGCCCGGAAACCTTGGCGGAATGGATCGAGGAATCTGCGCGAAAAAAATACGCGGAAAAGGAAATCCAACTGGGAGAGGAAACCCTTCGTCAATTGGAACGGTTTGTTATGTTGCAGACCGTCGACAACCTGTGGAAAGATCATCTTCTGTCCATGGATCATCTCAAAGAAGGTATCGGATTGCGCGGATACGCCCAACAGAATCCGCTGTTGATCTATAAAAAGGAAGGCTTTGAGATGTTCCAGAATCTGATCGAACGAATCAAGGAAGAAACCCTTTCTGTCTTGTTTCGGATTCAACCGGCCGAGCCGGAAAAGCTGGAAACCATTCATAAGCCGCGCGAACAGAATCTGGTATTTTCCGGTGGCGGTGACGCTGCTGCTCCCAAAAAACAACCGGTTCGCCGATCGGAGGAAAAAGTGGGTCGAAATGATCCATGCCCTTGCGGCAGTGGGAAAAAATACAAGAAATGTTGCGGGAAATAAACCGGGTCGCTGGATCCTCTCCCGTCCCGTATTCACGAGCGGCACGAAAAGGCATGTTTCATGAGTCCCTCTCATACTCGTAACAGGGAAGAAATCTCAACCGACTTTCAGCAGCAGGTTACGGAACCCCCGTTGTTCCGGGTCCTGATGCTGAATGATGACTATACCACCATGGAATTTGTGGTGGAAATGTTGATTACCGTCTTTCACAAACCACTGAAAGAAGCTACCGCCATCATGCTCAATATCCACCACACGGGCTCGGGTGTATGCGGTGTGTTTCCCCTTGAAATTGCGGAAACCAAGATCGCGACCGTACACTCGTTGGCCAGGGAAAATGGATATCCGCTTCGATGCGCGATTGAGAAGGAATAAAGCGTATGATCAGCAAAGAGCTAAGCCAGACACTGGGACAGGCCGTGCAGGAGGCCCGACAGAGACGGCATGAATATGTGACGGTCGAGCATATCCTGTTCGCCATTTTGAATGACAACGTCGGCAACGATATCATCTCCCAATGCGGGGGAAATATCACCAATTTAATGCAATCCCTGGAAACATTTTTTCAGGAAAAAGTTCCCCGTATTCCGGACGATCAGGAATATACACTCCAACAGACGGTTGCCTTCCAACGGGTGATTCAGCGTGCCGTCACCCATGTCCGTTCTGCGGAAAAACAGCAAGTGGATATCACCGATATTCTTGCCTCCATATTTTTGGAAAAAGATTCCCATGCCGCTTTTTTCCTGGCCGAAGAGGGTGTGACCCGTCTGGCTGTCCTCAGTTATATTTCTCATGACGCCCCTATAAACCTTTTGTCATCAGCCAAAACCGGAAACCTAAAATCCGGACTTTCGGAAAAAACCAAAGCGGCAGACCCATTGACCTTGTTCACCGTGGATTTGAACCAGAAAGCCTCTCAGGGAAAGATCGATCCTCTGATCAGCCGAGAAATGGAGATCGAGCGTACCATTCAAATTCTCTGCCGCCGGAGGAAAAACAATCCTATCTACGTGGGGGATCCGGGTGTAGGGAAAACAGCCATGGCCGAAGGCCTGGCACTCAAAATCGTGGAAGGCAAAGTACCGGATATCATCCGTGAAGCAAAAATCTACGCGCTGGATATGGGCAGCCTGCTGGCTGGAACAAAATTTCGCGGGGAATTTGAACAGCGGCTGAAAGGAGTGATTGATTCGTTGAAAAAACAGGAAAATCCGATCCTGTTCATTGATGAAATCCATACCGTCGTCGGCGCCGGAGCCACCAGCGGAGGGTCGATGGACGCATCCAATATTCTGAAGCCCGCCTTGGGAAGCGGTGAAATCCGTTGTATCGGATCGACAACCTATGAAGAATACAAAAACCATTTCCAGAAGGACCGGGCCCTTTCCCGGCGGTTTGAAAAGATCGAAATCACGGAACCTTCCGTCTCCGAAACATTTCAGATCCTGAAAGGACTAAAAACTCATTACGAAAACCATCATCAAATCACCTATACGGACTCTGCCCTGCAATCCGCTGCGGATCTTTCGGCCAAATATATCAATGACCGATTCCTTCCGGACAAAGCCATTGACGTGATCGATGAAGCCGGTGCTTTTATTCGAATTTCCGGTGGTTCCCGACGAACCCATATCCACCCCTCGGACATCGAAAAAATCGTGGCCAAAATGGCCCGTATTCCGGCGATTCGGGTAACCTCTTCCGACAAGAGCCGTCTGGAAAACCTGGAAGAGAACCTGAAACAGGTTGTCTTCGGCCAGGACTCCGCTCTCCATGCCGTCGTAACTGCCATCAAGCGTTCCCGGGCGGGTTTGGGAGCACCCAGCCGCCCGGTAGGGTCCTTTCTGTTCACCGGCCCCACCGGTGTAGGAAAAACCGAAGCCGCGCGCCAACTTTCCAACCAGTTGGGTATTCATTTCAGCCGCTACGACATGAGCGAGTATATGGAAAAACATGCAGTCGCCCGCCTGATCGGGGCCCCTCCCGGATATATCGGATTTGATCAAGGTGGTTTGTTGACCGATGAAATTCGAAAACATCCTCATTCCGTATTGCTGTTGGATGAAATTGAAAAAGCCCATCCGGATGTCTTTAACATCCTGCTTCAGGTTCTCGACTATGCCACACTGACGGACAACAACGGGAAAAAGGCGGACTTTCGGAATGTGATCATTATTATGACGTCCAATGCGGGCTCTCGTGAAATGGCCGCTTCAGCCATCGGATTCGGAATGCCGGCAGCGGATTCTTCCGAAAAAAGCAAGAAAGCGGTGGAAAAAACCTTCAGCCCGGAATTTCGGAACCGCCTGGATGCAATCGTTCATTTTAACCCGCTTTCCCTGTCCATCATGGAGCAGGTAGTGGACAAATTCATTGCCGAGTTGAACCATCAGATCTCGTCCAAACAGGTGACCGTCCTTCTGACACCGGATGCCCGAACCTGGCTGGCCCAACGGGGGCATGACCCGCAATATGGCGCCCGTCCCTTGGGTCGCCTGATCCAGACCGAGATCAAGGATGTTCTTTCCAACGAAATCCTCTTCGGCAAACTGCAAAAAGGCGGAATGGTTCAGGTGGATCGAAAGGAGGGATCCTTGTCAATAACCATTGTTAATCCGGATTCTACTTCTTGAGCGGATATGGCTGTGTTTATTCTGGGCCCACAGGCGATTTTTCCTTCCCCGGACTATTCCGATCCCGACGGGCTATTGGCCGTCGGGGGAGACCTACGTCCGGAACGCCTTTTGGCAGCGTATCGAATGGGAATTTTTCCCTGGTATTCCGATGATCAACCGATGCTCTGGTGGTCTCCGGATCCCAGAATGGTATTATATCCCGATCGGTTTCATCTATCGAAAAGCCTGAAAAAAACCATACGCCGGGGAACCTTTCAGATCACCATGGATACGGATTTTTCGTCCCTAATCCGAAATTGTGCCCACATTCGTCTCGGAAATGGGCAGGGAACCTGGATCACCGACGAGATTATTGCCGCCTATACCCTTCTTTATCAAATGGGATACGCTCATTCCATTGAAGTATGGAAAGACAATCAAATGGTCGGCGGATTGTATGGCGTGTCTCTCGGAAGATGTTTTTTTGGTGAATCGATGTTTTCCCGTGAAAACGACGCTTCCAAGGTGGCCTTGTTTTTTTTAACCCGGTTTTGTTTGTTCCACCGTTTCATATGGATCGACTGCCAGGTTCGCACGGAGCACCTGACTCGTATGGGAGCCGAGGAAATTTCAAGAAAGCGTTTTCTTAAGGAACTCACAAAAGGATTGTGTTATGAAACTCGGAAAGGTCCCTGGACTTCCATGGACCTTGGTCCACCATCACAGATTCCTTCCATCCAGCCGTTGCCTGAAACAGGAGAGACACATGGAAATGACTGTCAGTTTCCCGGGTGGTAAAAGGGTATATTCCCGATACAAAGGCTTTGAGGTGAAAACCGATCAACCCGTGGAGGAAGGTGGGGAGGGAACCGCGCCGGAGCCTTTTGATCTGTTTCTCGCATCCATTGGGACATGTGCCGGAATATATGTATCGTCATTCTGCACCGAAAGAAACATAGACCCCTCCGGGATTCAACTGATTCTACACTTTCATCGTAACCCCGCTTCTTTCATGGTCGAGCAAATCGATATAGACATCCGGGTCCCCCCGGATTTTCCCTCCAAATACCGAAAAGCGGTGGCAAAAGCCGCAGAATTATGTTTTGTCAAAAAACATCTGGCCGCTCCACCCCGTTTTCATGTGTTTGCCACGATTTCTTCGACATAGTCAGGCCTTCGGGACATGAGCAAACCGCACATTCTGATAGTCGACGATGAAAAATCCCTACTTCTCAGCATCCGGGAGGCATTCGAATCTCTCACGGATCAGTTTTGGCTCCATACCGCTGAAAACGGGATTCCTGCCATTGAAATTCTGCGCACCCATCCCATCGACCTGGTTGTAACGGATATCCGGATGCCTGAAATGGATGGATTTGAATTGATCATCCATTTAAACACTTTCTATCCGATGATTCCCATCATCGTGATGACCGCATTTGGAACCAGAGAAATCGAGGCCAGACTGAGCAACATCGGAATCGTTCGTTTCCTGGACAAGCCTGTCGGTTTTCAGACCTTGCTCTCCAGTATAGAAGAAGGTCTGAAACGGGGAACGTCCGGCGGATCCATGACCGGTATATCCGTTGGAAGCTTTCTCCAATTGCTGGAATTGGAGGAAAAAACCTGTCTTCTGGACGTTCAGACACATGGGAAAAAAGGCCTGTTTTACCTGAATCAAGGAGTCCTGTTCGATGCTGTCTGCGGGAACCTGGTTGGAGAAGAGGCAGCTATTGAAATGATCATGTGGAACCAGGTCAAACTTCGATTCAAGAATCCACCGGATCGAAAAATTATACGCCGCATTCAGTCCGATATCATGGGAGTTCTCATGGAGGCCTCCCGGCGGAAGGATGAGAAATCCAATCCGGAAAATAGCCCTGAGGAATTGAGCCAATATTCAGCCAATCCCGAAAACCTCCCCGAATTGGATGCAAACCGGTATGTCATGGAAACGATCCTTCCCTATCCAAAGGATTCAGTTGAAGAATCTGCTGATAGAGATTCGAATGCCTTCATCACATCCCCCGTTCCAGATCGAATTGCACCTGTCGAGCCAGGCCAAAACTTCCCGATCCGTCAACTGGAGGAATTGTTGAAACTTGTCGCCGAGGAAATCGGTGGAACCGGTTTTGTTACGGTTTTCGACAGGGATGGCATCCGTGCGGCAGGACACCCCCCCGCATTCCTCTTGGCGGACGCCTATTCGGCGCACCTTTCCATGTTGATGAACATGGGAAGAAACTCCGTGAAGGCCTTGACCGGCGAAACGGAAATGGAGGAGCAGATGATCCAAACAACCCAATCCTGGATCATCTGCCGTCCAATCAACAGCATGTACTTTTTAGGAATCGTAACCGACAAATCCGCCGGTCTTGGAAATATCCGGTTGGTATTTCACAAATACATCGAAACCTTGAAAAAACTGATGTGAAGAGGGTATCTTTCTGGAAAACGATCTGGAAAAAATGATGTCCGCATTCCGGCACGAGTTGGGAAACACAGTTAACTCATTGCAACTTACGCTTGAGGTCCTCCTGCATCGTTATCCCGATTTTTCCGATGAAAAACGTTTGGAATTCATCCACCGAGCCATGGGACAGGTCGATCGACAACACCGGTTGCTGATTCAGATGAAAGAATTTTCTCACATCCACGTGGATACGATCCTGCCGATTCCACCGGCTGTGTTCTGGGACGACGTATTCCGGTTGATTCGGTCCAGACTGAAGGAAACATCCATTTCCGTTGGATTCGTTTCGGACAAATCCCCGCATCTTTTTCCAAAGATTGCGAAGCAACCAAGCCCCCCCGCAACAAGAATCCCCATGATGCATATCGATCCCCGCGCCGCACTTCACGCCCTGAGTCGTATCCTCGATAACGCAGTGGATGCGTTGCAGGAAATCACAGAACCCCTCCTCCACGTTACAGCCGCCTTGGAGGAGTCCCGGATGGTAATACGGATACAAGATAACGGTAATGGGATCCGTCCCGAAATACATCCCAACATATTCCTCCCTTTTGTGACCTCCCGGTTCAACCACGCTGGATTCGGCCTGTCCATCGCAAAAAAATTGATGATTCAAATGGGAGGAGATATTTCCGTTGACACCGTCTTATCCGGCGGGACCACGGTTACACTCGAATTTCCCCTCACATGGACATCCAATGCCCGGTAAGCTGAAACATCCTGCTCTGGAAAGGAATCCATCCGCTTTGTCGATAGAACGCATCATCAGCTACGCTGACAACCTAGAACGGGTACTGGACAATCTGAAGGAAGGGGTGATCGCCCACGATCTAAACCGAAGGATCTTTTTTTTCAATGCAGCCGCAGAACGGATCACCGGCTATGATCGATCGGAAGTAATGGGAAAAGATTGTCACGAAGCCATGGGTGGACCTTTTTGCGGGAGCCGCTGTCACTTTTGTGGAAGCCATTCCATGACCGGTGATAGCAGTGAATATTCCACCTATATCCGAACCAAGGAAGGGGAATATCGTTGCGTGGAAATGTGTGTCACCGCAATGCATTTGGAAAATGGGGAAAAAATCGGTGTCCTGGCCTCCTTCCAAGATGGTACCAATTGCGTGAATCTTCAGCTGAAGGCTGAAAAAATTCATGGTTTCGGAGAAATTATCGGACAGGATCCCCGCATGCTGGAAATATTTCAACAGATCCGGAATGTCGCCCGGTATGACTATCCGGTCCATATTTTTGGAGAAACAGGAACCGGAAAGGAATTGGTCGCTTCCGCGGTCCATTTTGAGAGTAGCCGGAAAAACGGTCCGTTCGTACCTATCAACTGCGGTGCATTACCGGAAGGATTGATTGAATCCGAGTTGTTCGGTCATGTCAAGGGGGCGTTCACCGGGGCGATTCGGGACAAAAAGGGGCGTTTTGAACTGGCTGATGGCGGAACAGTTTTTTTGGATGAAGTGGCTGAGCTTAGCAAACCGATGCAAGCCAAGTTGCTGCGGTTTCTTCAGGAAGGGGAATTTGAAAAAGTCGGGGGGGAAAAAACCATCTCAGTCAATGTCCGTGTCTCCAGCGCGACCAACAAAAACCTGAAACGGGAGGTGGCGGAAAACCGGTTCCGAGATGACTTGTATTACCGATTGAACGTCATTCCGATCCATTTACCGCCTCTTCGAGAGCGAAAAACGGACATTCCCTTATTGATCCGACATTTTATCAGCCAAGCGGAAAAACGTCACAATCAACCATGTGAGGGAGTGTCCTCAGAAGCCATGTCCCGTCTTCTGGCATATCACTGGCCCGGAAACATCCGGGAACTTCAGAATGCAATTCAATACGCGATTGTAGTCAGCCACAACCATCGGATCGAGGTGATGGATCTTCCTTTGGAAATCCAGATAGCGGGAGAATGCAGGCTTAGGTCGGAACCACCACGCCGTCAAAAACTGGATACCCCCTCTGTAATAGAAGCTTTGCGGCGGGCAGGGTCAAACAAAAGCAAGGCCGCGCATTTTTTGGGTGTGGGAAGAGCCACTCTGTACCGTTTTCTAAAAGAAAATCCCGAAATCTGCCCAGACTCAACATGAGAAGGCTGGAACACCTCTTGGCCTAAGAGAGGTGCTCCAGTTGTATTTCCAAATCAAGCAGCTTCCATAATTCTTCTGTCAGCCATGTCGAACAAGGTTCTTTCTCTGGCTTTGTCAATACCTAATGCTTTTCGTTTCTTGTCGATGTGATCAATCATCAACCGGGCCATTTCATACGGATCTGCCGAAAATCCCCATTTTCCAAGGCCTTGTTTCTCCATTCCATCAAACAGCAAATCATGGAATTTGGTTTTTTCAACAATGGGGAATGTGACACCGAATACGGTGTACACTCCCGAGGCCACGAAATATTGGCCGATCGCGATCGCTTTTTCACTCATCCATTCCGGGGCCGCGCCGGCAACGGGTAAACCAGCGATGGTGTCTCCCAGTCCCCCCTCCCGAACCATTTCGGAGGCAGCAACCAAAATACGGCTGTTATCGACACAGGCACCCAATCCCAATACCGGCGGCATACCGACGGTTTCACAAACTTCCCGAAGGCCAGGGCCGGCCAACACCGCAGCCTCCGGTATCGTCAGACCGGCTTTGGCAAGCGCGATCTGGGAGCATCCCGTCTGCAACACCAGGACGTCGTTTTTGATCAGTTCCTTGACCAGTTCCACATGAACCCAATCCTGTTTCACCCTCGGATTGGTGCACCCTACCACACCGGCGACTCCGCGAATCCTTCCATTGATGATATTTTCATTCAACGGCGTGTAGCTTCCGCGGAAGCTTCCACCCAGCATATAGCTGATGTACTCATGAGAAAAACCGTGAACACCCACATTGACGATCTGGGGAATTTCCACAGGGGCTCTGCGGTTCTTGAATCGGGATATCGCCTTGATCACGATTTCGTCCGTACAGGCCCGGGGATCACGGTCGTTGAACGGAATATGCTGGGCACCCTCGATTTTACAGCGGCTGTTGGTGGTGAACATCAACGTCCCGTAGCATTGGGCCACTTTGGCCAATCCCTGCTTGATGCACTGTACATCGACTCCAATCGCATCCACGGCACCGGTTACCAGAACCGCTTCGGTGGACATGAAATTACCGGCATGGGGAATACCGTGCCGTACCAACATTTCCGCACCGGAGCAACACATTCCCACCAAGTTGATTCCGGCGGCACCCGCGTCCTTGGCGGCCTGAATCAGAGACGGTTCATTGACCGAGGCCAAAACGGACTCAAACAGGCTGGGTTCATGACCATGGATGATGATATTGACCTGGTTTTCCTTCAGGACCCCCATGTTGACTTCCACACATACGGGAGAAGGAGTTCCGAACATGATATCTTCCAGTTCGGTTGCCACCATGGACCCACCCCATCCATCCGCCAGGGCTGTCCGGCTGAATTGCAGTGCGATATTTTCATAGTGCTGATCCACACCCATGTGGGTACGGTGCATCATTTCCATGATTTCCCGCATTGCGCCTCTCGGAACGATACCCAATTTTCGCCAGGTTTCCAGGGTTTTTTCGGGGACCCGTTTGGCAAACGGGATTTCCCCTTCGAGTTGGACATAGGTTTTTTCCAATTCATGGTACAGCTCCAGGGCAACCTCCTGGACGCTTTTTCCTTCCACATCGATTCCGATGGAAGTAGCTACACTCTCCAGCTTTGTTGTATCCTTGATTTGGTAATCCGTAGCTTTTCCGGTGACCACATCCCGGAAAAGATCCAAAATGGCCATCCCGTGATCGGTATGAGCGGCTGCACCACTGGCGACCATTCGGGAAAAATTTCGAGCTTGAATGGTGTCGATATCCGCACCGCAGACGCCGACTTTTCCATAGGGATCTTTGGAATTGAGCCGGCAGGGACCCATCGAACAGTGTTTGCAGCAAGCCGAATCCGCTCCGATCGGGCAGGCCTTCATGCTGGCAGCCCTGTCAAAAGCCGTTTCGACACCGTCTCGTTGCGCTTTGGCCAACATCTGGGCCGTAGCTTCACAAATAGTTACCTCTTTGGGATTGATTTTTTTTTCAACTTCGCTTTTTTTGGTTTCCATTCCTGGCATCCCCCCTGAGAATATGGTGTGAATCATAATATACCGTAAAACACCACGGCAGTGGAACTTCCCCGTACCTCCCCCCGGCTTTTTGGCTGATAGGATTCCATGAAATGGGTTCAGTATTAGGAATTGTTATCATTTACTTTAAAAACCTTTTCCAGGTTTGTCAACAGAATACCTTAAATTTACAATCTGAATCCTCTCCTTAAATTCGACATCGATTCTTCTTGGTAATTCCCAAAAAACAGCTCACAGTTGAGAATGATGATGAGAAAATAATCCGGAACGACATTTTATCTTTGCCTTTTACCATAGGATGATTAACATTATTATTCGAAGTTACTCAACCGGATCAATCGACTGGTGGATGAACCAGCCATGTAAAATAACATCACAGACATTCAGCATTTCAGGAGGTCAACATCATGGAGTACATTGCAGGAGGGGGATGTCCCTCGTCCAACCCGAAAAAAAACCAGCAGACAGAACAGGATACCAACCTGAACCAATCCCTGAGCCGCATCAAAAACAAAGTTATCGTCATGAGCGGAAAGGGTGGGGTGGGTAAAACCAGTACCTCCGTAAATCTTTCGATCGCCTTGGCCAATAAGGGATTTCGGGTTGGGATTATGGATGTGGATTTACACGGCCCGGATGTCCCGCGGATGTTGGGATTGAGCGGCATGCTGGATGTAACGGACGATCGCAAACTGAAACCCATGAAATATTCGGATAACCTTTCCGCGGTTTCCATCGAGTCTTTGATGGCCGGAAAGGACGACGCCATCATATGGAGAGGCCCCGTCAAGTACACAGCCATTCGCCAGTTTATTGGAGACGTGGCGTGGGGTGACCTGGATTTTCTGATCATCGATTCTCCCCCAGGCACCGGCGATGAGCCCCTTACGATCGCCCAGACCATTACCGACGCCAAGGCGGTCATTGTGACCACGCCTCAAGAGGTTTCTCTGGCGGATGTCCGGAAATCGATCAATTTCTGCAAAACGGTGAAAATGGAGATTTTTGGGCTGATCGAAAACATGAGCGGATATACCTGCCCGCATTGCGGGAAAGTCGTTGATCTATTCGGGTCCGGCGGAGGGGAGAAAACCGCCTTGATCACCGGAATACCGTTTCTGGGACGCATCCCCTTTGATCCCGGCGTGGTGGCCTGCGGCGATGCCGGGGTCTCCTATATCATGTCCCATCGAGAGTCACCCGTCACCACGGCCTTCGAGGAAATCGCTGACAAATTGGCCAAGCTCTGCTGAAGGTGATCACGCGGCTGTTTCCGTGCAGCCCTCCCCCTTCTGCGGGTCTGAGGGCTGCTCTTCAAAAAACTCCCCATTTCTATCCCGCTTTTCCATGAAATGAATCGGGCAGGATGGCCTGAATTTGCAATAAATATGAGGGTCTTTGCAGTGGAGGCATTCCCGGCACATGGCAATGTTGTGTTTCAGGCATTTATAGGGAGTCTCCCGGTCCGGATGTTTGGCACATCGTTCCACAGCCGCCAGTTCCTTTTCTTTTCGATGTTCCGACGGAAATTCCATCGATGAACACCACGGTTAGCATCACATGCAATGTCGAATCGCTTCATGACCCGGAGGCCCTTCGTCACGAAGTCAGAAAGCGGCTTCATCTGGATGAAACCACTTTTTTCGAATATCGGGTAACGAGACGGTCCATCGATGCCCGTAGCCGAACACCCCGTTTTGTACTGGAATGTCAAGTCTGGGTCGGAGAAAACCCTCCTCGGCAGACAACCGAGTGGGCGCTTGTTCCTCGCGCATGGACGGGACGCTCCGTCATAGTCGTGGGTGCAGGTCCCGCCGGATACTTTGCTGCGATCCGCCTTCTGGAAGCAGGAATCAAACCGGTCGTTCTGGAAAGAGGGAAGGACGTTCACAGCCGACGAAAAGACATCCAGCCTCTTCTGAAGCGGGGAGTGGTACATCCCGATTCCAACTATTGCTTCGGAGAAGGCGGCGCCGGCGCCTATTCGGACGGTAAATTGTACACCCGTTCTCACAAGCGGGGAAATGTCCATGAAATTCTTTCCATCCTGGCGGCCCATGGTGCTCCCGCCGATATTCATATTGACGCCCATCCTCATATCGGATCCAACCGCCTGCCGAAAATTGTATCCAATATTCGAAAGACGATCTTGGATCATGGCGGGGAAATTCATTTTGAAAGCCGGGTGACGGGGTTTTTGATTTCCTCTGGATCAATCCAGGGGGTTCGGATCCACACAGAAAAAGAATTTCTGGCTGACGCCGTGATCTTGGCCACAGGGCATTCGGCTCGGGATATGTACCACACCCTGGCACGATACGCCATTCCGATTTTTCCGAAACCGTTTGCGCTCGGTGTTCGTGTGGAACATCCGCAGGCATTGATCGATCGGATCCAATACCATCAATCCCCCCGTCATCTTGCTCTTCCCGCCGCCGAATA
>CAZTKB010000014.1:0-22799 GCA_964614125.1 uncultured Desulfobacterales bacterium
CCTCTGTTTCGGCCGCCCGCGACCTGAACCCGCAGAGCCGGGGATATATTCTTCCTTCAGGATTGCATTCTCTTGAGATTCCGGATACTTCTGCCACGGACTTTCGGGATCGGCTCGATCAGATCATCCATACCATTCAATCCGATCCTGCCAAGCCAACCTATACGGTGGAAAAAGGGGACAACCTGTCTTCCATCAGCCAGAAACTGGGCATTCCTCTGCGTGCCCTGATGGTGATCAACAAGCTCGATTCCCGATCCGTCATTCATCCGGGAGACCGCCTGCTGCTCAGCCCATTGGTTTTTCGGGAATAAGGCCTTCCCTTTTCCTGTTTCCATCATTTGGCGCCATAAAAGGGTAGCCCGGAAAACAGGCGTTGCCGGAACAGTGGTGACAAGTTTGTTGGCATCTGAACCACCGGTTACCGCAACCAGCCAAGGGGTGCATGATACCGATCCAGCATGGTTGGCACGATTTGACCGAAAAAGCCCCTGGCTTCAAAAACCCCCCAACAGATCCGGTTGGCATCTGATTTGCTTACAATCTTGTCAGTGATGGCCATACCGCCCGGGAAAACTGGGAAATGAATTTCTTGACATCGGTCTGGTGAGTGGATAAAAAAAAGATGATCCCTAAAATACGTAAAACCAACCCTGATAAAGCATATAGAACTCCATTCAGAAATCATCCATTTGCCGTTTTGACGTCTTTCCGCGAAATCATTCCACAACACATACGGTGGATTCACCGATTATCAACGATGTGAAAGGAGTGTCAGCGATGCCGGAAATACAAGACTTTTTGAAAGCAGCCAACCGGTACGAGAAGGGCGAGATCTGGTTGTCCAAAGACAATGCCCGGGTTGGAGTCACTTCTACGGGTCGTAGAAACCTCTTCAGCTGTATTCCGAAACGTTCCCGTAAGGATGGCGAACCGCTCCGGGTCAGAACCGCGTTTATCGAGAGTATCCGGAAGGAATATGGAGACCTGCTCGCTGACGAGGCAACAAGCCTTCTGGGATCTGACACTCAGGCCAAAAAGCCGCTTAAGGCCAGAGAAATCCGGGAGGTGGCGGGTAAATTGTACACCTTAGGCATGAAAGAGTTCCGGGTAAAGGAAATCGCCGATCAGGTTGGATCGCTCACCTTACCCGGAAAAAAAGAAGAATCCGCCGATTTCCGGAAGTTGGTTGAGGACATCCGAATGGAAACGGGATCTCCCGACCTTGACGATGATTCCATGAAATTCCTTTCCGATGTCGTTCAACAAAACATCATCCGGGCGGGAAGAGATTTTCTTTCATCCAAAGCCGAACCATTTGATGAACGGGAATTCCTTCTCAAGGCCAAAGAGATAGCCGATGAAACCATTTCCCGATTTTTTCGGATATCCTCCGGGGATTTACAGGATGAAGAATCGCGAAACATGGTCTCTCCCGCCCTGAATAAATTATTTCAGGTCAGCGATTATGCGGCTTTTCTGCTGTTTGAGAACCAGAAGTTGAAACCGTGGCAGAAATTTCGGGTGGCCGAATTTCTGGTGGAAAATTTGCCGAAAAATAATTACCCGGACCGGCAGGAAGGAAAAGTGATTTTGGCGGTGGATCCCCAGAGGTTTTTTTGCCAGCTGATCGTAAATGAAGCAAACCGCCTCTTTACTGACTCTTCCGGTTCATTGAACCTGAAGTCCATCTATCAGACGATTTTACAGGAAAGTCCGCCATCCGAGGTGTCGGGAGATACCCTGGTTGCCTCCGCGTCTGGTAAATATTTTGAAAGACTACAAAAAGCAAAATTTAATAATGCTGCCACCCTGCCGCTGTATCCAAACCTGCCTTGTTTGCCTTTCCATCAATTGTTGAAACTGCTGGATCCTCCGGGAAAAACGGACCAGCCTTTGAGCCTGCCCTTTACCATGACTTGGAAGGCCGGAAAACCGATCCCGGATCCGAAAACATGCCAAACAATGTTCAAAAAAGATTTTTTCCGAAGCTGTAGTGCCGATTTTCTGGCTTCCGGTTTTCCAGGGCAGGAGGGGAAAACGGTATCCTGTCCTTATACCTGGATGAGAGAGGATAAATACTCGGAGATTCACCAGATTATCGACTCACTTGCTCTATCTGATCAGCAGGTGAAACTGATTTACTTTATGGGCACCCAGGAGTTCATCTGTAATTTTACTTCTTATATCAATGCTTGCGGTGCGAAAGAAGATTTCCGGATTGCTTTTACCATTTCCAAACGGGGTGACAAAACGATTGGTCTTTCAATCGACAGCAAACCGGGTGGAAATATTCCCATGGGATTCCACCTGCTCTTTGAACTTTCGGAGTCAGATGAATTTCCGCGTCTTACCCATTCTGAAATCACCTTGGACCCATATGGACAGGTAACGGATTTTTTTGCCAGATCCTTTCCAGAAAAGGATTTCATCACATCGAATTCCATAGAGTTCTTTCGGGCAAGATTGGCCGACTGGCTGGAATCGGAGGAGCCTGTCGTCGAACTGCCAAATCGAACTTCGTTCATGGGAAAATATGAGCGTTTCATGACCACAAACCGCCCGCGTGTATGGGCTGTCGGTGATCTGTTCGCTTCCCGTGCGGAGGCGAAACCGTTTGAGTCCAATTTTTTGATTTCCCGACTGTTCGGAGAGGATTTCGATTCCATGGCCCCAACGGTTCAGTTCCAGGAATCGGTCAAGCGGGCGATAGAATGCTTGGACGTGTTTCGGGAAAGCTATCGAAACGATCCTGCGGGCACATATATCCTCGATACCTTTTTGGATCTGATCAACGAAATTCGAAAAGATGAAAATCTGACGGAACCCGAGAAATTGACGGCACTGCTGGATATTCGCATGCTGATCCATGGAGAAGAAAGGGTGGATCAAACCGCACGGCAACAAATTGACCGAATTATCCGCGAAAACATCCGATTTCTGTATTGGGAAAACCTTCCCCATCCACCGCTGGCCAAACCAGATGATATGCGGTTGTCCGATATCCAGCAGGAAAGCCGGAGCAATGCCTGTTTTCTTCTCAGCACCCTGGCGGCGGTACTGGGAACGTCATGGGGAAAACAGTACCTGGCCGATCAGATGTCCTGGGATGACAACCAAGAACAAATGCTTGTAACATTGGGCAATCAAGCCATCGCTTTAGAAAAAAACCAGAAACCAGGGCCGGAATATCATGCGCCGTGGGTGCAGATTTTCGAAAGAGCCTATGAAAAGGCAACGAATGACAGTTTGGATCAAATGGGATTTGTGGATGATGCAGCCCGGTTTCTGGGATTATCCACTTCGGCAATAATTCTAAATTACGATAGGCCGGAGACCTGGTCCGAAACCATTCTTCCACAGATTCAGTCGGCCCTGGATTCCGATAAGGCCGTCATTCTGACCCGGCGGGACCATGCGCTGGCAGTGCAACGAACCGGGAACGACGGCGTGGTCTGCTTCAACCCCCTGCATCCCTGGAAACCAGAAACCATATCCACCCGGGATCTGGTGGAAATGATCGGTAATAGAAAGGCGGAGATTCAAATAGCCGAACAAACGGGACGAAAATAAATCCGGGGTGCCGGTGGCCGCAGGGCCGAATCCGGAACCTTTTCCGAAAACAAGGCATTCTCCAGTGGAGGCCCGTATGGTCATGCAGTGCATATCTCTACAATTATTTTACTGTTTTTTCACAGATAATACATAAATAGGGGATATTAATATGTCTGAACCTTCGTTTCTGCAATCCATCCTCAATCATGGCCAATCGGGAAGAATTTATTTCGATCCATCAAAAAGGGAGATCGTCCGAACCGGTTATGGATGGGGAAAAATCTCACGGATGATTCGGTGGTGCGTCCATAAAAAAGTTGTCAAACAGGAAAACCGGGCAACCTTTGACCTCTTTTTTTCCCATGTAGGAAAAAACCTGGGAGAATATTCCGTGAATCGACTAAAGTCCGATCCGGTCATTGGCAAAAAATATACTTCCGGTGATTCCATCACCCAAACGGTTTCGTCCAGAATGAGGGAAATCATTCAGGAACAGCGGAAATCCCAGGTTGCATACCTTCACCGGGCGTGCCTGCCGGGCGGGACGTGGTACCGGGAAATCAGCGACCGGATGATGGCGGCCAACGGTCTTTCACTCGGTAAGGTTCAAATCGATGGGAAGGAACTGGTTACCTTGGATGAAATACCCCTGACCCCGGAGAGAAGAAGGGGATTGGAAGCGGAACTACACCAGATTTTCGAACAATACCGAAATGGGGGGATATCCCTCCAGGACGCCGTTTCTGCGTCCGAGGCGGTTACGCGGAAACAGGTTTCCGAACAGATGAAACAATACATGGATTTTTTCGATCGGAAGCAAATCCAAGGGAATGGGTTGCGGACAGCGATTCTCGTGTCGTGGTCACCCGGATTGGCGTTGATCGATGCCATCGGTTTACCTGCCAGGGGAAACGGCTTGGTCGACCATATCGGGAAGGCGAATTCGGCATTGCAGCGCTGTATTCAGTATCACCAGGACATCCAAGAAATCTTGCAGCTTCACGGATCCTCTTATCTTCCCAGCACGTTCCAAATGCTCCAGGAACTCTCTCCGAACAGTTTCACATCCGATTGGAATGATTCCATCGGCTGCCAGTATCAGCATATGATTTCGATATACAACCAAAACCCGTTACTGATTCCCAACCCCTGGAAGGAATTCTTACCTCCCTTGGGGACTTGGTTGAACCTGGCTGAGACAGGGTTTCCACATTCCTCCATTGCGGCAAACCGGACCAAACAGGATGCTGAGTTGATTGCCCAAGGGTTCGATTCGGTTTTCGTTCCGCCGCCGGCCCAACCGGAACCAGCTCCCGACCTTTCGATGGATAGCGAAATGCGATGGTGTCGATTTCTGGCGTCCTTTTTCCAGTCCGAGGTGGAAGGGAAAACCATCTCTCCTTTCGAGGATATGGTGTCGGATGTCTCTGTAAAGGAGTTTTTCCAACCGGAAATTTTTTTGAAAGGTCAAACCGCCGTGTTGAAAGACCGTGTGATGCAATCCTTGTCGGCCCGGCGTGAGGAGTTGGTTTCCTGTGAAGACGACGCCGAGCGGATGGATCGGATCCGAACCATCGTCATAGACTGCATGGACGCCCTCATCCAGGATCGTTTCGGCATGTCTTCTGTTTCCTGGTTCAGCCGGGAAGAACTGATCCTCAACACATTGGCCCAAACGGCGAAGGAAAAACAGATTCAGGTTCCCCCATACACGGATACCATCAGCCTGATGAACCAAATCCAGGAAAAATTAAAAACGTACGAAAACCAGGTTCCTCCTCTTTCCCGATTCGA
Source organism: uncultured Desulfobacterales bacterium (assembly GCA_964614125.1). Lineage (GTDB taxonomy): Bacteria > Desulfobacterota > Desulfobacteria > Desulfobacterales > Desulfatirhabdiaceae > UBA4064. Next base: position 5,350 of record CAZTKB010000014.1, read on the forward strand.
CGCCCGGAATATCGTGGTCAGCATTATCACCAATTTCCTGGAAGCAAAAAGCAATATCAACTTCCTGATAGACGAAATGAAAGGCTTGGCCGATTCCGGAAAAAATTTGTTGAAGAGGCTCAATTGGATGAATGGAAGCTTTCTTGGAATCGGAGCTATGTTGAAATTCTATCGAAATCAGACGCGGTCTATCGAAAAAAACCTGATTCAGCCGATGACCAGGCGCGATGGCATCCCGGTCATGATTTCCTTTTTCCAGACCCAGTATTCGGAATCCTTCGGCAGTCTTCCGAAAGATGGTTTCCGGGATCTGTGCCAGTTTACGTGGGAATGGATGAGGTTTGGAGAGCAGGGCGGGAAACCCGTTGCAATCCCCCAGTCGGGGCCCGTACTGGAACGGGAAAAACAATCCAAACAATCCCAAGCTGAATCCATGCAGTTTCTGATTTCCCCCCAATTCCAGTATTTTGTCGAAATCCTGATCGGATCGGCCGATTCCGGTGCCACCCGGGCGGCGGAACACGCCCGAACCATGGTGGGGATGGTGAAAGACCTGGTGAACGCGGTCTCGCGGGCGATGGATACCGAAGTGGTGGAAGAATCGAGGCTGAAAACCATCCAGGAAACCCTGGTGAACTGGAAACCCGGGGGTATGGCAAACCAGGCGGATGCCTATGGGCGGATCGTGGAGAAAATGAAAAAGCTTTCTCTTCCGGAACGGATGAAAATCATCGATGCCGGCCTGGTGGAATACGATACCGTGGAAAGTTATGGAACCGCCGAGGGTATTGGGTTCCGCGGGCTGTGGGATCCCCTGAAAACGGAATGGAAAAAAAGGTTCCCGCAGGCGGATGAAAACTCCGAAAGTCGCTTTCGGGATGCGGTCCTCGACCGGGTGCATTCCCGGCTGGCGTCGATGGAATCCGTCACTACCGAGCAGGCGGCCGCAATCGTTTCTGAAGTTTCCGGGCAACTGCTCGAAAAAGCCGTGGGGCTGAAAAAACTGCTCCAGGAATACAGGGTTTTGTCACCGGATGCCCGAATTTTTGACATGCTTCGGGATTGCTCCGATAGGGAACTGAATGCGATCGAGTTGGGGATCCCCCTGGCCGTGGCGCCGCTGGCCGCGCTATATGAAGCCCACGGCGTCGTTCAGGAAGATTTCGGAAAGATATTGATGGACAACTTGGAAAAGATGTTTAAGCTACCGAAAATCACCATGGAGGAGTTGATAAAAAGCCTGTTACCACGGATGTCGCATCTGTTGGGCATTTCACCCGACAAGGAGGGGCCAAGCGATAAGCGGGTTCCCTTGGACGGAGAAAACGTTTCGCCCAATTCAATGGCAGCCCATATCCGGTATTCGATAAAATCCACCGTGTCCGATCTGGAAGGAGAAATCAGCAGCCGCTTGTCAACTCAACCATCGTCAGAACTGTCGTTGGCACAGACCTATCTGCAGTTCATGATACCGCAGCGGGTCTCGGAGGACGGATTCGTACCCGTTGGGCCCGGTCAAAAAGAAATCAGAGCCGTAGTGGATGCCATTGCAGAAAACTTTTTTTAAATGATCCAGGTTCGATTGGATCCCAGGTGTTGCATCCGTTCATTGGGGTTCGGAATTCAGGTTCTGATTTCCTACCCGGATATCCGAAACGTTTTCCGGAACCCAACGAAGACCTCCGCGGAATCCATACGCCCGGTATAGATAAAAACTTTTTACATAGGCGGGTTCGGATTCTCCGATCACCGGTTGCCGGTACACACGAATCTCTTCCGGGGGATCCACCCGTTCAAAAACCTGGTGCAACCGGGTCTCGTGGCTGATCGGATCATAGGTGACGCCTACCGCATCCCAGCCAAGCAGATCTTCGTCCTTCCACCAGTAGTCATAGACATTCGGCCGTTCCCAGCGGTTGATGGACACCGTTGCCGGTTGTCCGGGAACATAAAACGCCAGTTCGCTGGCTGTCTGGTAATTGAGGCCGAAAATGAATGTTCGGCTCAGATCCGGCATGGTCTGGGCCATCTCTTTGGTTTTTTCGCCCAACTCTTTCCACCCGAGTGTTTCCGATGCGATTCGGTCCACTCGAACCGGAAGGGGTAAAAACGGATAAACGGTATGGGCCAGAACAAGTACAGAGAAAATCGCAGAAGAAACCAGAGCCCATGGCCACAGTTTTTGTCCGAATCCTCCAGGTCGTTGATCCCAGGCAGGGCGGTGGTTTCGGCCGTACCAAAAAGCGATGAGAATGGATGCCGTCAGGTACCCTGCTCCCGGCCAATTTCCATAGACACGGGCATGAAAGCTGAGCAGCATGAAACCAGCGATCATGGGAAAGGAGGTAAAACACAGGTATCGGGGAAGCCATTTTCCTGGTTGGAACGGTGTATCAAAGGTTCGCCACCAGGCGGTCACGATCAGTAAAAAGATAAGGGGGGACAGCAATGCCGCCTGAGACCCGATGAAATCTCCGAGAAACCGCAGCCGGAAAAAAATTTCCTCATTGGCTCCGCCGATGAAGGCCACATGACGGACCGAATTCCAGTCATGAATCGCATTCCAATATATGACAGGAGTAAATAGGAGGAAACCGATAAAAACACCTATATAGGCCCTGATTTCCATCAGGCGTTCGCGGTGGAACGAGGTTGTCATACCATACAGAAAGGCACAACCGGCAAAAATGATCATGGTGAATTTGCTCAGCAAGCCAAGACCGAACCAGAGGCCCGCTGCCAGCCATTGTTTCCATTGGGCGTTCTCATAGGCTCGGGCGGTATGATAGGCTGCTCCGGCCCATGCGGCGGCCTGCAGCCCATCCGGTGTAGCGAGAAGCGCGCCCACATGGAAAAGAAGAATGGACTGTGTGGCCAATGTGGTCAAAAATGCCGTCCGTGTGTCGAACCAGCGTTCCGAAATCCGGATGAGATAGGCGGAAACAACGGCACCTGCCAAAATGGATGGAAGGCGAACCGCCCATTCGTGGGGACCGAAAAAGGCGGTGGAAAAACGGATGGCCCATCCGATCAGTGGTGCCTGGTCGTGGTATCCCCAATCCAGGTATCGACCCCACTGCCAATAATTGGTTTCATCCGGAACCAGAAGAAACATATCGGCAAAGAAAATCCGAAGCAGGGTGAAAACGCCGACCATCAGCCAGGCATACAGCCGATACGGCGGGGTTTTGCGAGGGGATGGGGCCTGCGTCGGGTCATCCAGTCGAAGGTATAAACCCTTTTTGACGATTCTGGCATCCGGCATGGGTTATTGCTTTTTAATTTCCTCTTCGACCTCGGCAGCGCCTTCCGTATAGAAGCGGGATTCGTCTGGGTCCAGTTCGTATAACAGCCTTAAAAACTCTCCGGCATGGACCCGCTCCTCGTCGGCGATGTCTTTCAACACCTCCTGAGCCAGGCGGTTGTCCGTGGATTCTGCAAGCTGCATATACAACTGAATCGCTTCATACTCGGCGGCAATCATGAAACGAATGGCCCTTACCAACTCGGCATCAGTCAGTTTTCGGTCGCTGGCCATCCCGGAAAACGGAGATCCAAATTCGGGCATGGGGTTACTCCTTTACGTCGGGGTGAATGGTACTTTGTTGTTCCTGTTAATCTTATACTCCAGATACCATCCAAATACCAGCCCAAACCGTTAACAACGGCAGGCAATTTCTCTCAACGTTTTCCATCTGTCGACAAGACCCGGACCAGGTTGATTAATATTGAAAAGTTTTTGACATTTTATAAATAAATTAATAATCGGAAACTTATTACTGTTTCATTATCAGTCTTTTTAATTTGAAATGTAAAAAGATTCAAATATACATAATGTTATCTTATTTACCAATTTAATTGATTTGATGTGCTAGTGGTAGGAAATTATAACATTTTTCACCCAAGGGGCAATGCAGCCCTGATTCAATGGTTAGAAAGGAGGGGAATATGTCACTGGATGTCCATTGTTTGCGCCGGCTTCATCGGCCTATCTTACGGGTTTGAATGGCAGAATGGGATTGTTTATTTTTCATCGATGTTTGACTGTAACTGCTGGACCCAACGCAGCACCTCGGCTACCGGCCTGATCAATTCCGATGGGATGAACTGGTTAATATCCGCACCTTCATACAGATCACGAGCCAGAGGAACGTTCCGCATGATCGGGATTCCATGTTTTTTGGCTGTCTCGATCATTTTCTGTGCCATCATATTTTCCCCTTTGGCCAAAACGACAGGCAGCCTGGTTTTTTCCTTGTCGTAATACAGGGCAACTGCGACATGAGTGGGGTTCACCACCAGTACCGTGGATTTTTTGACTCTTTCCAGCGTGTCACTCATTCCGAGTTCCTGATGCAATTGTTTTCGCTTGCTTTTGATCAACGGATCGCCTTCCATTTCCTTAAACTCCCTTTTTACTTCATCCTTGGTCATTTTCAGTTGCTTGATATGCTGATGCTTCTGGAACACAAAATCCGCCGTTGCGATTACTGAAAAAGCCAAAACAGTGTACCACATCATTTTCAGCAGAATAGACCCCAAAACAGATAAAATGGCATGTATTCCGATATATGGGATTTTTATCAGCGGATCGATGGAATCTCGAATGATTAAATAAAGCAAAAATCCCAAGAAAAAGATTTTGATGATGGATTTGACTAACTCCATCAGGTTTTTGACAGACACAATTTTCTTGATGTTTTCAGTCGGGCTCAGTTTTTTCAGGCTCGGTTTAATCGCTTCCAGCGCAAAGAGAGCTCCGATTTGAAAAAAATTGGCGAGAATGGCGGTCACCATCACTGTCATCAGAATCGGCAGACAAAGTTGTGCGGCTTTGAGTAGCACTGCATCGAGCAGTGTTGGAAGAGCTCTGCCGAATGGTAGGGGAATGAGTTCGGAAGGCAGGCGAATCAATTCCCGCAGATGTTCCATCCAGGTTGACCAATTGGTCCAAATCACTGCAGTGACCGAGGCCAAGATGGCGCAGGATCCAATTTCCTGGCTTTTGGCGACCTGTCCTTTTTGCCGGGCGTCCCTCAGGCGTTTGGGGGTGGGCTGTTCGGATTTTTCGGTCATTGGATTAGAACCTGCAAAAACATCAGAATATTATGAAAATCCAGAAATGATCTCTGGAAATGATGATAGAGAGTGGGTATATACACTGCCAGAATGGCGATGGCCAGGGCGCTCTTGATCGGCATCGACAAAAAGAATACATTTAACTGGGGGGCAAACCGGCTGATCAAACCCAGGGAGAATTCAGACAGGAAGATGACGATAATGATCGGGGCCGACAGCACGACAATCATTTCCATCAGCCTGTCTGTTTGCGCCAGAAAAAATTCGATGTATCCGGGCTGAAACTGCGGGAAAAAACGGTGGATGGGCCAAACTCGATAGGTCATAAACAGGGTTTCCAACATCAGAAGAAAACCGCCTCCGGTAAAAAACAGAACCACAACCGCCTGTATCAACATCAGCCCCAAAGGCGACGTTTGCTCACCGGTCATCGGGTCCAGAGAGCTTGCCATGGTGGTTCCACGTTGATTGTCGATGAAAAATCCCACGCTTTCTGCAGCCCAGAAAATGATCCCGAAACAGAAACCCACCAACACTCCGATGACGCCTTCTTTTAAGAGAAGCAGGATCAGTTGGGTCGGTGGGATTTTTTCTGCACCCCACCCGGAAGAAACCATCGGATAAAGGATCAGACTTAGGGAAAGGATGATCGAATTGCGTACCACTCCCTGAATAAACTGTGTTCCGAAGATCGGTACAACCAGAAAGACCGCGGTAATACGGCACAGGGTCAAAGCCAGGAGCGGCAAGGATCCGGCCAGTTCAATAAGACCGTTCATTTTAACAACATTGGAAAATCATTAAATATTTTTAAGCTAAAATGAAAAAGTTCTCCCCCGACCCACCTCGCGGTCAACAAAATCGTTATGATCACCACAATCAGTTTCACGGCGAAAGAAAGAGTTTGTTCCTGAATTTGCGTGACCGCTTGCAGGATACTGACCAGAATTCCCACCAAGGTTGCCACCAGAATCGGAGGCATGGAAAGAATCAACACCAGCATCATGGCCTGAACAGTAAAATCGGTTACCAGAGAATCCGGCATGGGATGAATTCATTCCTTGGGTTATACGTATGTCAGTATCAGTCCATGGATCAATCGCCCCCAGCCGTCCAGTAGAACGAATAGCAGCAGTTTGAACGGAAGGGATATGGTCATGGGTGAGACCATCATCATTCCCATCGCAAGAAGAAGATTGGAAATGATCAGATCGATGGCGATAAAAGGCAGGTACAGCAAAAATCCGATTTCAAAAGCGGCGGTGAGTTCGCTGACTGTGAAGGAAGGGATCAGAACAGCCATATGATCTTCGCTCACTTTTGCCGCCTGGGCTTCCGGCCAGAGATCCCGGGCGGTTTTCAGGAAAAAAAATCTTTCTTTTTCCTTCGAATGTTTCATCAGAAAACGACGAAGAGGCTCCGTGGCTTCCCGAGCCACGGAAAAAACCGTTTCGATATTTTCAAAAGATGGTTTGCCGGCCTCCAAGATGGATAGAGTTTCCTGGCCCACAGGGGCCATCACATAGAATGTCAGGATGATCGCGAGTCCGTTCAGTACAATGTTTGGTGGAATTTGCTGAATCCCCAGGGCGTTGCGAAGCAGGGAAAAAACAACCACCAGTTTGATGAAGGATGTGACCATCATCGCCGCAAACGGGGCCATGGCGATCAGCGAAAGGCCAAAAACGATCAAAAACGGATCTCGCAGATCAGTCATTGACGGTTCCTGTCAGTTCGAGAATTCGGACTCCGACCCGGTCATCAATTTGGATCAATTCGCCATAACCGATGATTTGTCCGTTGGCTCGAATCGTGACCGGGCGAAGAAGACTTCGGTTCATATCCAGGGTGTACCCCGGTTGAAGAGAGTTGAAATCGCTAAACGGGATTTCGAGCTCACCAATGTCAAACACCAGGGCCACCGGCAGGGAGTCGATGACTTCCGGTGATATTCCGGTTGCCGGAGTTGATTGTGCTGCGGGTTTTTCGCCTTCTTTCGGAGGCATAGCGACATCCCTTTCCGAGTCGGTTGTCTGATCGGGTCGAAAATTTTCCCTCCCCGATGGAATGGTGATGAAGAAAAAGCATCTCCTATTGAACGATGATCCGGTTGCCGGATATCTTGACCAACAATCGCATGATGGCAGAGAAGCACAAATACCCCTCCAGGGGTGATGAAGCGGTGGATTCGTCAATGAGAACGATATCCTGAGCCTCCAAATCGGAAAAGTCCCGTTGGGTGATACGGGAACGTCCGATTTCCACTCGAGCCGGAAAGGGCAGGGACGGCCACTTGGGGGGCATTTTCGAATCGATGTCTCGGACAAGTTCTACGACAGCGGGAAGCGCCTCCGTTGTCAGATACAATACTCCGGCAAACCGGCGGTTGTCCGATTGGCGAACTATCTCAAAACCGAGCCGGATACGTTCCCGAACCAGGGGCGGCGATACAAACGGCTGAATCAAAAGCGGGTAGCCGGTGGAGGTTTCAACGGCCTTCTCAATTTCCTCGAGAAGCACTTCCATCACCGAAAGGCGTAATTTTTCGGGGAGCCGGCCCAGATCGATTGTCCCTTCCTCCATTGCGAGTTTGGCCTGCCAGAAATCCTGGGGCAGTTCGGCGTATGCGACGGCATTTTTATGGGCCAGCTTAAGAAATACCGGATCCGGAATCGCCCTTGGAGGGAAGATAAAAAAAAGTCGCATGGTTACCCCGGCAAAAGAAAACAAGATTTTTCCGGTCCGTTTCAGTAGCGAGTTCATCGCTTCCACGGCTTCGGCGGTTGTTTTCTCAGGCTGAAATGGCGATATTTTCATGGGGTTTCATGCCTATCCGAATTTCCGTTCTTACGCCCCGCACGAACCGAAATAAATTTCGATTCATACCAATCAGGTGTCGTCATTTTCCGTATCCCGGATATATTCCTGGCGCGCACGCCCTTGACCGGTATCCGTATCGGCATTCGTTTGCGTGATATGGACAGAAACCGGCGTATTCAAACGCTCCTGCATCATGTTTTCCAAAAGTGGTTTTCCCTGTCCGATGATATCTGCGGAACGTGGAGACATGGTGACGAATTCGACATCCACATTTCCGTCGTTGTGGGTGATTCGAATTTCCGTATCCGGCAAGACTTCCTGCTTCAACTGGATTCGCACTTCAACCGGTTGTGAGGACGATGGGTCGGATACCAGGATCCGTTCGGCCACTTGGGAAGCGATCTCGATCATGGTCTCCTTCAGCCTGGTTGTTTCCGGAACCGCAGGATGAAATAATTCCGGGAGTGGTTGGGATAAAAAGCGGGAGAGAATGCCGGAGCCGAAAGATGGTGGGAGGACCGAATCCGGCAGTTGGTCGGTATCCTCTTGGGTTTTTTGAAAATTTTGGCTAACAGGCTGTTGGGTCGGCTTTGGATGAAGCCTTTCAGAAATTTGGCGGGATGGCTGTTGGGTCGCCTCTTGTTGGGTAGGATGTTCCGTTCCCAGGGAGTCCCGTTTTACAATATAATGAGGGTCCGTTGCAGGTTTTCCAACAGCCTGCTGAAAAGTTTCTCTTTTATCAATGGGTTGATGGACAAAGATATCCGATGGGGAGCCAAGGGTGGATTCTTTCTGTGGAATGAAAGCCTGTTTCATCCCCAATTCCATTTTGGGATCTGCTGATTTTTTCTCCAAGGGGGAGAAATCAGGAGCAGCTCCAGAATCATCCGGAGGCAGGTTTCCTGGCTCGGAAGGCTGTAACAGAGATAGGAATTCTTTCTCGTCACGATCCAACCGGGGATCTCCGGTATCGATTCCGGTAGGATCTCCCGTTATGGGAGAGGGAAATTTTCGGTTACGTTCCAAGATTATTTTGGGTTCAAGGGGATTCATGATATGTCTCCGTATTCCAATCCGGATGTTGTCTTTGAAATTCCTCCATTTCCATATCCTCGTTCCGTTCTTTTTCTTTTTTCACAAATCCCATAAAGTCTTCGCGGTGCAACTGGATTTTCTGTTTTTCGCGGACAGACCTGAAATATTTCTCCCGAGCATCTGAGAACGCCTTTTCCATCTGGATGCGATACAATACGGCTTCATCATTTTTTTGGGCCAAATCGATTTCCCGTTCACGCAAGGATCCTATGGAAGCCTTGACCAGCTCGAGTTCAGAAATACGGATCTGTCTGTGTAGGATATGGCGGTAGATTTCCTTTTCCTCTTTCAGACGCCAGTCATGAAATTCCGTGAGTTCTTTTCTGGTTTGGATTTCAGTTCTCCTGGCTGAATCCCGATTGATTCGGGCCGCCATCATCTCCCTGGCCGCAGCGGATTCCCGCAGGGCACGGATGTGGAGGATATCTTCCAAAGGATAACCCGTCATACCGTTCGAGCCAGATCGCTGACCACTTGCCGGAAGCTGACCTTTTCGTTGAAGTTCTGCCGGAGAAACGCATTCATCCGATCGATTTTGTCAACAGCCTCGTCAGCTTCACGGTCCGATCCTTTTTTGTATTCTCCGATTTTCACCAGCAATTCGATTTCCTGGTATTTGGCCATCAATTCCCGGAAGCGGGCCGCCGATTTCCGATGCTCCGGAGTTACGATCGAGTCCATCACCCGGCTGACACTGGATAGAATATCTATGGCCGGGTAGTGATTGAGAGACGCAAGCTTTCGGGAAAGAATGATGTGACCATCCAGAATCGACCGGGTTTCGTCTGCGACCGGTTCCGTCATGTCGTCTCCCTCTACCAGAACCGTGTAAAAAGCCGTGATGGATCCGGATTCGGATTGTCCGGCCCGTTCCATCAGTTTGGGCAATGTGGAAAATACGGATGGAGGAAATCCCCGCCGAGTAGGCGGCTCTCCGGCGGCGAGCCCCAATTCCCGCTGGGCGCGTGCAAAACGGGTGACCGAATCCATCAACAGCAACACACGATTGTTTCGATCCCGGAAGTATTCGGCAATGGCGGTAGCCACATAGGCAGCTTTCAGACGTTCCATCGGGGGACGATCCGAAGTGGAGACCACGATAACCGAACGGCGAAGACCTTCTTCTCCCAAATCCTTTTCAATAAATTCCTTGACCTCTCGGCCCCGTTCTCCGATCAGCGCCAGTACGGTAACGTCCACGTCGGCGCGCTTGGCCAACATGGCCAAAAGGGTGCTTTTACCCACCCCGGCCGCCGCAAAGATACCCAATCGTTGTCCTTCTCCACAGGTCAGAAGTCCGTCGATCGATCGGAGCCCCAAAGAAAGGGGTTCGGTTATGATCTTTCTATCCAAAGGATTGGGAGGGTCCGCATATACCGGGTACAGTGCCTCGATCTTTTCGGAATCAAACTCCTTTCTGTCGAGCGGAATCCCCATTCCATCCAGTACACGTCCCAACAGACCAGGGCCAACGGCCACTTCGTGGGATTGGCCGGTGGGAATTACTTCGGTAGAAGACGAAACACCGAAAATATTTCCGAGTGGCGTTAACAAGGCTTCCTGTTTCGAAAACCCAACCACTTCCGCTTTCAACTCCCAGTCGTCCCATGGATTCCGCAAAATACAAATTTCACCGATCCGCGTGCCGGGAACCACGGCTTTGATAATGGTTCCAACCACCTGAATGACGCGCCCCTTGATTTCTATGGGGAACACGGTGTCCAGGGAATCCTGAAGCACATCCATGATATAGTTCAGTTTTGCCATTTATCTCTGTCCGGATCGTTGGAAGCTTTTCAATAAGCTTTGTCGGATGTTTTCAATCTGAGAGTCTACGCTCGCATCTACAACCCCCATATCACTTTCCAGGATACATCCCCCTTTTTTCAAACGGGCGTCCGGAACAATGTCTACGAAACTGATACCAGGATACATGGCCATGATTTCATTGATCCGGTTTTTGATCATTTCCAATTCTGATGGACATACCCGCAGGGTGATCTGTTTTTGGTTTCGGACCATTCCCAGAGCGTTTTTCACAATTTGATGCGCTACGGTCTCATCGCCGATGGTTCCCAGGATCTTCCGTACGGCAGTAATGACGATTTCGACGACCTTTTCTTCGACCGTGGAAAAGTAATTGATGGTTTTGGAGATGGTATCGATCATCTGGCGGGACATGTTCGCTTTTCCTTCGGTGATTCCGTCCTGGTATCCTCGTTGTTTTTCCTCCTCCCTTGCCTTCCGGGCGTCTTCCAGGATTTGTTCCGCTTCCTGATGTGCCCGTTCCAGGATCCGGCCGGCTTCAACATAATCCAGGTATGAGCGGGCCTTAATGATCGTTTGACCCGGTTGAATTTCAAATCGACCTTTTTTCAGAAACTGGATATCCGCCATGTAAAGCCGTCTCCCGGGACAATTTGCGATAGATTCTCTGGGCTGTTTCCTTTTCGACGGTAAAGTCGGCGACATGAAAAAAAGGTTCATACCACAGGGGAAGTTTCAATTTCAGCCGTTTCAGAAACGGTTCCGGTGCATCCCGAAAACAGGTGAACAACAACCGAATACCGATTTCCATGCAATCCTGTCGCCAGTCTTCCGGCAAGTGAGGCGGTGGAACCGCGTCGAATCGGCTTAAGAGGAAAGGTGCCCGATGCAGGGCAAAACGATATGCCTCCTCTCCGATGCTTGACCTAAGCCTTCTCAACCCCTGTGAATCGATCATATGCCGAATTAGTATAGAATTCCAAACAATCCCGGCATAAAACACCATGGTTTCGATTTTTTCGGCAGAATAAAAAACCAGTCTTTGATCCGGATCTTTGAAATCAATCACCTCATTACGATCAATCTTCAGTAGAGTGAGCAGATATTCGGACAGATATCGCTCTCCCTTTTCGGTTTGAATGAGTAGATCGAAAATCGATCCGGGGATCAGTTTGTCCCGGTGGCTAAAATGCATATAACGTGCCGGACAGCAGTTATATTCGTAAATCGGATACGCCAATGCATCCCGGTATCGAATCAAGTCGATAAAAAAGGTTTCAGGCATGTTTCTGGTTCGGCTGGATGGTTTCAGGTAATTTTTTTCGATGGAAAATCCACCAACCGGCGGCAGTCAGGATGGCAATGCAGCATGTCAGAAAGACACCCATTATCAGCCAGAGTCTGCCGACGGATTCGGGTGTTACCCGAACCCCCAGAATATTACGGGTCGGGATGGGTTCTGCCGATACAGCATAACGCTCTGCAGGAAAAAGTACGACCACAACTTTCTCGTAATTCAACCCTTCGATGCTGTTTACAACCAGGCGTTTGATTTTTGGAATCCGGCTGTCCATATCCGATTCCGGATGATGCCGGATGAACACGGATGCGGAGGATGGCCGTATGGTATCCTTCAACGGATTGTTTTCAGGGATCACCACGTGAACCCTGGCACTCAACACCCCATCGATTTGGGATATGGTATTGGAAATCTCCTGGGACAGAGAGTACAAGAAACGGATACGTTCCTCCAGGGGGGAGGAAATCAATCCTTCCTTTTTAAACACATCTCCCATGTTCGTGAACCGATCCCGGGGGTGGCCCAGGTTATCCAGTAACTGAATGGCCTCCCCCATCCGGGCGCGGTCCACCAGAACCGACCAGGTCATTTCCTTGCCGGGTTCCTTGTCGCAGGAAATCCCCTGTTCCAGCAAAGCGGCCATGATTTCATTGGCTTCTTTTTCCGGCAACTGGGTATACAGGGGAACTTTGCAGCCTCCCAGGAGGAGCGCCAGTAAGATCGGCAACAGAATCCGGATAATCAAAGGATGGTCACGATGAGGCTTCATGGCTGATGATCCTGTGCTGCCAAAGTTCGATCCCCCTGGATTCCGGCCGGTTTTCCGATGTTACCGGAAATGAAAACGAATGGGTTTCCATCTATTGATTCCGGAAAAGAGTCTGGATTCCATCGATCGTTTTGGAGGCGATTTTGGCGGTAATTTCATGCTGCATGTTGAGCTGCAGCATTTCCACCTGCAAACGAAGAATATCAGCGGTATCCATTTCCTCCCCGGGTTTTTTGCGCTGGATGATTTCATCAATCCGTTCGAACCGAGCTTCCTGAACATCACTGATTTGTTTCATACCGCGAAGAATCATATCTCCCAGGCTGGGCTGTGGTGCCGCAACCGGCTTTTCAGATCCTGGAGTGGTGGTTTCGGTTGAAGCCTTGGGGAAATTCGGGTTTTCTCCGGATAATTCCCGGTCAAACTGGAAAACGTCAGCGCTGTCGGGCTCCGTATCGGGCAGGGAGTGATTCATCGAGGAACCCGATGAAAAAAGGGCTTGGTTTGTAGCTCCGGATGACATGGTAGGTATCATATCCACCGCCTTTTCAAGAGGACTTGGTCAGACCTTTGGCCAATTCGACGGCGACGGGGTCTTGATTGTTATCAATTACTTCAGCAAGTATCTGACGGCTTTCATGATTCATTCCATTCAGGTGAAGTGCCATTCCCAAAAAGGCTTTCGAAAGGTCATTATCCGGCCTTCCGGCGGCTACCTCCTCCAATAAATACTGTGCTGCGGTGGTAAAATCACCTGCATTGATCCGGGCAATGGCCATACTGATCGCCGGATAGCTACTTTCCGGGCGTACCGCCTGTACTCCTGTAAAAATACGCTCGGCTGCGCCGGTCAAGCCTCGACCGGCGGCAAGATAACCGATTTCCATCAACAATTGGAGCAACGAGGAATCGATATTCATGCAGGTTCCTTTCTTTGGGAGTGCCTTGAAAATATGGGGGCCGGAAGGCCTCCGATCTCACACCCGGGGACACGGTGTTACTTGATGTTGGAGTAACAGGTCCGCATGGCTTCCACCGTTGCTTTTATGACGTTGGAAAGTGTCGAATAGATCACATTCCACTCGTTCATCTGAATCTGAAGCTCCATTTGCAGTTGGGTATCGCTTTCATCAGTGTCTGTTCCGGTCTCGCTGCTCCCGGACATTTTATTGAGTGTGGCAACGATTTCTTCCTCTTTCTCATCGATCCTGGAGAGCAATGCGGCGTACACCGCCCCGATCGAAAATTTTTCGATGGTTGTATCGGTTCCTGGGTCCGGCATAATAAATACCTCCTGTCGCTCATGGGAGTGTTGGGATTTCAGGGGTGAAGGGCCTTCCACGCGGTTTGGACCACCAGGCGGGAAATCCGGACCGCCTGATGCAGTTTTTGCAGTTTTTGAAACTCCTCCGGCGGAAGACCGCCGTCAAGCCGGGTACGGATTTCTTTTTCGTGTTCTCCCAGACGATCGAGAATTTCATCCCGGTAGATGCCCCGGTCGTCTCCCTGTAACCGGCCGTCCATGGGAAGCAAGGACTTGGATGGTGGTAGCATAGGCGTTCTATCTCCAGAAGCGGTATGTTTTGGTATCCCCGTTTTTGTTTACAATGACCTGGTTGGGTTGAATGGAGAGAATCCGATAGCCGTTGGGAAGAATTCCACCTTCAAAGCAGGTTATTCCGGTTTCGGTTCGGACGTATCGTACCGGACCGAAACCAATGGCTCGTACGCCGATATCGATATGATCCGAAGAGGGGGCTGCCCGGGGGATTTCCGGAGCAGGGACATCCAGGCGGGCAGCCATCCGATTCGGCTCTTCCGGTATAATCGATTCTTTCAACAGCATATACTTCCCATACCGGGCAGTATAGCGTTCTGTAACATAGTGCCAGTCCGACATCCGATGGTCGGGTATTTTCCCTTCCGCCAGGATGTAATTCGGAAACAAGGTGGTTCGAATCCGTCCTGTCAGCCCAGCTTGTTCGATCAGGCGTGTCAAGTCCATCCGGATGGTTTCCGGTGACAGAATCCGGTCTTCCAAGTTTCGAATGCCGGGAATTTCCTGTTGAATCATTTCCAGCAATCGTTTTCGGCGTTCGTCGGATATTACAAACCCGGTGAGGCGGATATTCCCCATCCCGGCATCGCTGATTTCGACCGGGATATGCATTCCCGCAGCCGTTTCCCGGCAAGCCTCCAGGAGTTGGTCCATTACATGCACCTGAACCAAGGTATCCGGAAACTCGTCCCGAACGATTCGGATCAGACGGGTTTTTTCCGGCGAAACCGCGACATACCCCCCGATCTCCCATTTTCTGTTATCCGATTTGCGGATCAAGACGTTTGGAAAACCAGCGGAACGAAGTCTGTTTTCCATGGATTCAGCCGAAGTCACCGATGTTTTCCGTGGAAATTGATCGGGCTTCGGATAAAACAGCATCACACCAGCAACGGCGGTGATGAAGAAAACCAAAAAAGAAATAAGTACCAAAGATCGTTTTCTGATTTCCAGGTTTCCCCATCGAACTGTCGCCATGGGCAAAGATTCTGAGGCAGAATCATCCGTCGATTCTGTTTGATCCGGGGAGGCTTCCGCTTCTTCGGGCAAAACAGCCGGTATTTCGATACGGGGCCATCGTGTTTCCAGCGGACCGATGCAAAAACAAGTGGTACCGGCGATAATCATGTCAAAATTGTTCAGAAGGGTTTCCCCTGCCTGGACCGGTTGGCCGTTTACCCAGATACTCCCCGCTTCGGTCTCCCGGAGGATCACCAGGTTGTTTTCACGGATCATTATACGCAGATGCCGCTCACTGAGGAGGTGGTCGGAAAGTACAATGTCACAGTCCGGATCCCGGCCCAGAGACATATCCGGTTGGGTCAGAAAAATTTCCGCTCCCAGGTGCGGCCCGGAAAAGATTTTCAACAGATACGTCGGATGGCCGGATTCCAATTTCATAGACTCTCCGGATTACGGGGACGCTGCCTGGCCGGCGGTGACTCCGGTATCTGTAGGAGTCGACACAGTGGGATACCGGTCATGCGTCACCACCGTAGGGGTGATTAAAAACAATCTTTCCATTTTGCTGTTTCCTTTTTGATCCTCCCGAAACAGCATCCCCAGCCCTGGTATGGACCCCAGACACGGGATGCCCTGGCGGGCGTAGGTCCGGCTGTCCCGAGACATGCCACCGATCAACAGGCTCTCGTTTTCCAGAATCACCGCTTGGGTACGGATGGTGCTTTTCTGAACGATCGGAATTTCGTCCACTTTGACATCCGATACATCTCCGTCTTCGATGCTGACTCCCAACTTGATCAGGGTTTTCCCGTTTTCATGTATGATGTGTGGTGTCACCCGGAGAACCGTGCCGGCTGATACGTTGAAGAGATCCACCTCCTCCTGTCCGGCCACCCGGATGTAAAAAGTCTGTGTATGTTCCAACACCGCCTCCAGGTTATTCAGAGTCAGAACAGAAGGCCTGGAAATGATTTTGGCATTTCCGCTTTGCTCCAATGCGTGCACCTGGCCGATGAAATATTCCGCCGTGTTGCCGATGATCGTGGAAAAATTGAAGGACGGACCCGTTCCCAACTGCTGTGTATCGAGAGAAGTACCATCTGTGCTGTTAAACCCGAAACCAGTGCGGGCCGGATGATCTTTCCCGATTTTTAAGGTTCGGTTGGTCTGGAATCTCCAGTCGACTCCCAATTCCCGTAAATAATCGGTGTTGATGTCTATGATGGTGGCCTGAATCTGCACCAAACTCTCTGGAATATCCAATAGGGCGATGGTTTGCTCGTAAAAAGACATCCGTTCCTGACGATCCCGTACAATGACCGCATTCAGACGATTATCCGGGACCACAAAAGATTGAGACTCCAAAACAATATCCCGGGTAGATCTTTCGGTCTCCGGCTTGTCTTCTTCCACCGGTTCGGGCTCCTTGCCTTGTCCCGCGAGTCCGGTCCCCTTTAATTTGGAAAGCGTCGCAGGCAGTTGCCGGGTTTTTCGGCCCAAGGAGGAAGAATACATTCCATGGCCGGTTAGAATATCACGCAAAATCGATGCAACACCGGGAAGGGTTACACTCTTGTTCAGAATGTCAAACTGCACATCGTCAGCCCATGTGTAACGCAGAGGGAATACACGGATGACCACCTGTGACTGGGCTGCGGCATTTTGAACAGCGGCCCGTGAATCCAGCATCCGAATGGTGTTCAAGACCAACTCCACATATCGAGGAGGGCCGGTGACCAGTATGATTCCAGATTCTTCCGCCGCTTTCAGATCGTATCTCGGATCATAAATCCCCAGATGTTCCAGTATGGGGATCACACTGGACAGCGGTATAAAATTCACGGATGCAAATTGCGAAACAATTTCATCGCTGCGATACAAATACAGAGTTTTCCCATCGTAATACCAGATCAGATTTTGGGCTTTGGAAATGAAATCCAAAAATTCCCGCGCTGGCACCCGATCAAAATACCCGCTGATCGTGCCGGTGGCCAGTTGGCTCAAAACGACGTTCATACCCTGCTGTGACCCAAAATCTCGCATCAATTCGCCGAGGTCCTCCTGGTTGGAATGACGCGAATACAAGGGGGTTTTCCAGA
>CAZTKB010000015.1:0-22581 GCA_964614125.1 uncultured Desulfobacterales bacterium
CAATGGATTTCGAGGAAGTGTTTACGGGGTTTTGGCTCGGGTATCCAATGTGGCGGGGTGTTCTGAGCGCTTCACCGGCATCCGGACCTGGTGAGTATTCGATTTTTGTCGAGAGCGTCAGCCGACGGCTGGCCCCGAATCCGGCCTTGACATTCGAAGTACGGGTCTATCCCGATTCACGGACCATGCGGAAAAGCCATGGCCCCCTGGTTTCACGATATCTGGGGTTTTCTGCCTGGAATGCCATGTGGCTGCTTTTCCCTACGTTGGTCGGTGTAATCCTATTCAACTATTTGCTGTCGAACCGGATGGCTCGGGCAATGGCCAGAATGGGAATGGCCGAAATTTTTATGGCCCGGCACGTCCCGGAAGGATTTCATATCGCCTTCTCCTTGGGAACGCGGCATGGAGTTATGGTTGGACAAACCGTGGACATCCTGGATTCCGAAGAGAAATGGATCGGGGAAGCGTTCATCCGGGAAACGGGCCCGGAAGATTCAATTGCCCAAACGCAAAGTGCAGTGGATATCCGGAAGACTGCTGTTGTCCGGTTGCGCTTCCCCAACCCGGAAGAAGATCCATGATACGGAAATGGGTGCGTTCCCTGATGGAACGAAAAAACGGCGGAACCTCGTACAGGGAGCGGATGCTGTCCCTGTTTCGAAAAAAATATGCTCATTTCAAGATCCTGCTGGATTCCAACTCCCAACTGCTCAACATCATATCGGATATGGAGCAGAAACTACGGGGGGCCCAACCCTTCGGAATAACCTATATCCGATCCCAGTCGGTCCGCCTGTTGTTTTATACGGGGAGAATGATCCGAAATTTCGAGGAAATGACGGGCAAAAGCCAGCCTGACCTTCATGCGGCACTGGATGGGATATATCGAAGGTTCCAGGAGGAAGACGCTCCCCTCCGAGTTGATTCCGGGACCATGGATCTGATTTTGCCCTATTCCCGTATCGACCGGAACATGGATGCCGTGGTCGGGGGTAAGAGCGCCAACCTTGGAGAGGTCCGGAATCGGGTCGGACTACCAGTCCCGGCCGGTTTTGCGATCACTACGGAGGCCTTCCGAAGGTTTCTGGATTCTCGCGATCTGGCTGACCGGATCCGACGGATCAAAGAACGCCTGGACATCATCTCCCCGGAAAATGTTCTTCAGGTAAGCCGCGACATCGAGGCCATCCTTCTAAACGCAGAACTCCCGGAGGAAATCGCACGATCCATCGACGACGCACTCGCGGAACTCGCTCAGGAAACCGGACAAAACAAGAGAGGAATGAAAGTCGCGCTTCGAAGCAGCGCTGTCGGTGAGGATAGTGATTTCTCTTTTGCCGGTCAGTATCTCAGCGTGATGAACGTTCCCTATGACCGAGTCCTGTGGGAATACAAACGTGTCATCGCCAGCCTGTTTTCCGAACGGGCCGTGACCTATCGGCAGCATATGGGTATTCCTTTTGAAGAGGCCGCCATGAGCGTCGCCTGCCTGGAAATCATCCCCTCCGTTGTCAGCGGTGTCATGTATTCCCGCCATCCCTTTTCCCGCTCCCGGAACGAAGTCATCATTCATGGGGTGTGGGGGTTGGGAGCCTATGCCGTCGACGGCGTGGTTCCTCCGGACACCTACATCCTGACTCGTTCGAATCCCCCTGTTCTGGTAGACAAAAACATATCTTCCAAACCCGTCCGGCTCTGTGTCGAACCGGATGGGTATGTAGTCGAAAAACCAGTTGAGGAGTCCCTTCAATGTGCTCCGTGCCTTTCGGATGCCCAGGCAGTCCGTCTGGCCGAATTCGCATTACGGCTCGAGGATCACTTCGGTCATGCCCAAGATATCGAATGGGCGGTGAACGACCGTGGAGACCTGGTGATTCTGCAGAGCCGCCCCTTGTTCCAGGATCTGTTGGGTGCCGACGGCCCGGGAGAGATGCAGGAACCGATCGAAGGATATGATCTGCTGGTCGAAAGCGGAAGTATCGCTTGCCCCGGGATTGGTTGTGGGCCCGCGCATCTGGTTCGTTCGGAGGAGGACCTGTTGACTTTTCCGGTCGGAGGTGTTCTCGTGGCCCCCCGTTCCTATCCGCAATATGTCCTGGTAATGGATAAGGCTCGGGGAATCGTAACCGATTCCGGGAGCCTTACCGGGCATATGGCTTCCCTTTCCCGGGAATTCAAAATCCCAGCCCTGTTGAATACCCGGGTGGCTACCGCTCGCATTATGGAAGGGGAAATGGTGACGGTAGACGCCATATCCGGTAGGGTATACCGGGGCCTTGTACCGGAACTGGTGGAGGGCTGTGAGAACAGCCCAACGGCCGCCCTGAAAACCCCGGCCTATCTAGCCTTGCGCAAACGGGCGGATTCGGTTGTCCCCTTGAATCTGTTGAATCCGAAATCGCCGGAATTCCAAGCGAAAAACTGCAGAACCATCCACGATATCATGCGTTTTCTGCATGAAAGGTCCTACACCGAGATCTTTTCCATTTCGGATGAAGCGACGGATCATTACCAGGCAACGGTCAAGCTGAATGCACCCCTATTGCTTGATTTGTACATCATTGACTTGGGAGGCGGCCTTCGGGAGGAGGCGGCGAATTTCCGTTCGGTGACGGTGGAGTACATACAATCTCCGCCGTTTTTAGCTATGCTGAGGGGGATGCTGCGGCCGGAATTCCGGAATTGCGAACCGCGGCCCATCGATCTGAGGGGTTTTGTTTCCGTCATGGGGCGACAGCTGGTGTCTCCACCCAACCTGGATACGGAACGCTTTGGTGACAAGAGTTATGCCATCATCTCCAACAAATACCTCAATTTCAGCTCCCGGGTCGGTTACCATTACAGTATTTTGGACGCATACTGTGGAAAAACCGCCAACAAGAACTACATCAATTTCCAGTTCAAAGGGGGGGCGGCTGATGATCTCCGGCGAAACCGGCGCGCACGATCCATCCAGCGGATTTTGGAACATCTGGGGTTTATCGTGGAGGCTGTGGGAGATCGGGTGACCGCCAGGTATGCCAAAGATGATGCTGCAGTCATCGAGGAAAAACTGGATTATATCGGCAGGCTGCTGATGTACAGCCGCCAGATGGATATGCTGATGAAAACCGAGGAAAGTGTCCGGTTTCTGGCGGATCAATTTCTGGCGGGAAATTATTCTCTTTGCAAACAGGCCATGCGGATGGATAGCTGACATTCCAAAAAATTGTTATACAAAGATCACGTAAGCGGGGAGAAAGCGATGAGACGGTAATTGGGTATATCGATTTGCGGCGCAACCAAACTGATAATCGACGTATCCAGCTTGGTTGCACACCGAAATCAGATGAGCTTCATGGCGTCGTCCAGCGACGGGACGATGGGAAGAAAACGGTCGAATCCTGCAATTTCAAAGATCTCCCGCACATAATCCTCCATGGAACACAAGATGAGTTTCCCCTCACCGGATTTCATTTTTTTCGCGGTCTTGACCACGACGCGAAGTCCGGCGCTGGTGATATAGTCCAACTGTTTGCAGTTCAGAATAATGTGGTGGGAGCCGTTTTCCAGGCTCGTCACGATCCGTTTGTCCAGTTCCGTACTGGTGTTCGAATCCAGCCTGCCGACGATACTGAATATGCAGATGTCGTTTTGCAGGACTTCCATGATTTCCATGAGTGGGTTCCTTTTTTCGAATAAGGCGGCCACAGTTTGCAGGAGGATCCGGAAATGCTGGTGGCCCCTTCCCGCGTGCTTTGTCGACAGGGGGGATGTTATCAGGGTTTGAAACAGTCGTCAGAGGAGACTCACCCCTATCTTCCTTCGACAGGATGCGCATTCCTCCGATCGATCCTCCAGAAACCGGGCTTCCCAATTCTGGATGCTTTCGACAACAGCTTGAAACATTCCGGGCATCAGAGCCGGGAATTGTTCAATGGCCCGGGAAAATTTCTCCCGGGTTAGGATGAGACAGAGCATATCGGTGACAGCCCGCAGAGAAAACAGCCGGTAAGAATTTCCCAAAAGGGTGAGGCCTCCGGTGAAATCGTTCGGACCGTAGCTGCGGATGATCTGGTCCATACCATCCCGGGAATGGATCAACTCTGCTGTACCGGTAATGATGTAAAAGGCCTGCCCGTCGTCGTCGTCCTGCGTGAACAGATAATCGCCGGCGCGGAATTTTTCGCGTGTGCACAGATAGGCGAAAATTTTCAGGGATTCGATGGGAATCCCGGAGAAAAAATAAATTTCCCGTAGGATTTTCAGGTTTTCCTGGAATTCACAGGTTTGGCAGGATTCATTTTTTTCCACTGACAAGCTCATACAAGACTCCTTTTCTCGCAATCAGTTCGTTGTAGGAACCCAGTTCGATGATTTTTCCCGCCTTCATCACCGCTACTTTGTCGTAGTTCTTGATAATATCCAGCCGGTGCACCACGGAGATAATGGTGCTTTTGCCTTTCCATCGGGTGTCGATAAGATTCTGGATTCGTGTCTGGGATTTGTTGTCCAGGGCGGAGGTAGCCTCGTCCATGATCAGGATCCGGGGCGCCTTGAGGAAGGACCGCGCAATAGCCAGTTTCTGGCGTTGTCCACCGGACAGCTTGTCTCCCTTGCTGCCCACTTCGAATTGCATGCCGATTTCTACGATGGTTTCCAGAAAATCTTCTTCAATGATCAGCTGAATGATACTTTGGTTGATCAGATCCAGGGCTTTGGGATTGGAAGTGGTCACCTGGCCGAACAGGATATTGTTTAAAATGGTCTGGGAATAGATATATTTCGACACCTGGTAAAAAGAAAACGCTTCCGGATGCTCATCCGCGATTTTTTCCCGGAACAACGACCGCCCTTCCAGGATCATCCGCTCCAGGATGGGGGGCAAAGAGACCAGTTTGTGCCGCCCGGGCTTGAACCGCAGGGCCAGGCGAAGCAGGTAGTCCTGATCGTCCTGGGACAGGAGATGAAGTCGGGTACGTTTGAGTTGATCGGCGATGCGCCGGGCATCGTCCCATTCTTCGACACTGATGGGGCTTTGCTCGAAAAACACGGCATCCGGGGTTACGCTTCCCAAGATATCGACGGTTTGTTTGACCAATTCCGCGCCCAAGCTGACCAGGGGGCGGCTGAGCTGAGCCTGACTCAGGAACTCCAGAAACATTGGGTTGTGGATCAGCCCGGCTTCCTCGAAT
Source organism: uncultured Desulfobacterales bacterium (assembly GCA_964614125.1). Lineage (GTDB taxonomy): Bacteria > Desulfobacterota > Desulfobacteria > Desulfobacterales > Desulfatirhabdiaceae > UBA4064. Next base: position 5,178 of record CAZTKB010000015.1, read on the forward strand.
TCCGTCGAATTCGGGGTTCCTAAAAACAGGTTTTCCACCACGCTGGAGTGGAGCAGGTACCGGTCTTCGTTGTAGAATTCCACATAATCAGCCAGTCTGGCACCGTATTGGCGTTGGAAATTCTCTCGAACGGTGATCAGCTGACTGGTCAAATCGGCGTGGTTCTTGCGGGAAAGTATGGTGTTAAGGCCAAAACGAAGCACATCCACGAAAATGCCGGTCTGATGGAGAACCGCGATTTTATCGTCCAGGGAGGGTAGGAGGATGTCCGGCTTGAAATCCCGTAGCGCGGAAAAAGAATACAATAGATTGTCCTCAATGGTTCCGGTAAAGATGAACGGGCTCTGGGATACGAATCCCATGTTGTTCACCATATCATGCTTGGTCAACTCGCCGACCTCCTGGCCTCCGATGGTGATGTGGCCGTCCGTGTATTTGTAGAGCTGGCCGATACACAGGGCCAGGGTGCTTTTTCCGGATCCGGAGAATCCGACCAGGGCCATTGTTTCCCCCGGCTTGAGGGACATGGAAATGTTTTCCAGCAACTGGATGCCGCTGTCCGTGACGAAGGAGAGATCCTTCACCTCGATACCGCCGTCGAGTTCATAAACCGGCCGCGTATGGTCCTGAATCTGGAATTCCACCGTCGTGTCGAAATATTCCATGGTTCTCCGGTAGCTGACAGCCGCATCCATATAGACCTGGTAAAAATCGATCAGTTCCTTCCAGGGATCATAGAGCTTTTCCTGAGCCGACAGAAACGCCACCATCGCGCCCAGTTCCAGTTGTCCGTGCATGGCCAGATAACCGCCAAGGATGAAAATGATGAAGGGTCCTAAATTGACGAAAAAATTGTTACCCACTTTGACCCCCTGTTTATAGAGGGTCCAGATGATGCGGATCCGGAGCATTTCGTCGACCAGTTTGCCAAACCGGTTGTTTTCCACCCGGAAGGTTCCGTTTCCCTGGATTTCATGGATTCCGGAAATGGCTTCACCGATCAGGCTGGAAAGGACCCGGGTATTGTCGACCCGCTTTTTGTTGTACAGGTTCGCCTTTTTTTGGAGGATTGGGATCAGAAACACGATAATGGGATAAATAGCAAACGAAATGACGGCCAGAAGCCAGTTAAGATTGATCAGGTACACGGCAAAGGTGATGAGCGTCAGGATGTTGATTACCGGGGTGGCGATGGCCTGTCCGGCATAGGCTCCTGCGGAGGTTAGCTCGGTTACCAGGGCTGAAACCACCATTCCCGGCTGGGCCTTCCGGTAGAAACTGAGCGGCAGGGTGATGATGTGTTCGAAGAGCTCTTTTCGCATTCCGGCCAGCACCCGCTCGGATATCAGCGTCTGGATGATCGTGATCACGTATTTCAGTCCACTGGCCGTCAGAACCGCCGCAAGATAGATACCGCAATACATCAGGAGGAGATCCATCTTCCGAAGATTGATCGCCTCGTTAATGATTCGTTTTTGCATCTCCAAGGGAACCACCCGGGCGAAGACGGTAATTGCGATGATGGCGACCAACAGAATTTGGAGCTTGAGGTTTCCGGCAAGAACCCATGAAAACAAGGATTTTTTCACGATGGGTAGGGAGGATTTTTTCATGTCGGTCTTTCCTTGGCGATGCTCACGGGTTGACGGGGGTGAACCGGCACCGGCCGGAGAATGGCGATAAGGTAGTGAAACCCAGACAAAATATTGCCGAAACTATAAAAAAGTGTTATTCAGGTGTCAAGATGTTATCTGGAAAGAAATCGGAAAAGACCGGAAATCCGGCTTCCGCAGGAGGTTCTAATCCAAATCCTGTGGCCCTGTATCGAAGCCCCGCAATCCCAACGATGGAAGACAAGTCTCGTGGCAGTCAGGAAAAACCAAACAAAAAAGGTTTCTGTATACCCGGAAGAGGCCGGGGCCGATCCGGTTATCGGCCAGGCCCGGGACGTATTGAAAATTGAGGCTGAAGGCATTCTGAACCTGATTCCCCGTGTCGATATCCGGTTTGTGGAAATGGTGGAACGGATATGCCGGTGTACCGGGCGGGTGATCGTCAGTGGGATCGGTAAATCCGGAATTGTGGGCCGCAAGATCGTGGCTACCCTGAACAGTACCGGAACCCGGTCGTTGTTCCTTCATCCGGTCGAGGCGATGCACGGTGATTTGGGAATGGTGAGCCGGGAAGATGTATTTCTGGCCCTGTCCAGCAGCGGGGAAACGGATGAATTGAACCTTCTGGCTCCCAGTATCCGAAAGATCGGTTGCCCGATCATTGCGTTTACCGGAAACCCCCACTCCACCTTGGCGGCCCACAGCGACCTGATTATCGATGTGGGCGTCCAAAGGGAGGCATGCCCTTTGGGGCTGGCTCCTACCGCTTCCTCCACCGCGCTGTTGGCCATGGGGGATGCGCTGGCCGTCGTGTTGATCAATCGGAAAAAATTCAAATCCAGGGACTTCAAACGCTTTCATCCCGGCGGCAATCTGGGGCAGCGACTTTCGAGCCGGGTGCAGAGTTTGATGCTGACCGGTGATTCCGTACCGCGGGTGGACCAGGATGCCACGCTGATGCAGGCCATTCGGGAAATAAACCGGCTGGAACTGGGGGTTACCCTGATTACGGGACCGGGAGACATCCTGGTCGGAATCATCACGGATGGGGATATCCGCCGGATCTTGGCCGAGACACGCGATATTTTCTCCCTTTCCGTGGGAGAGGTAATGACCCCATCCCCCCGGTTCGTATTGATAAACTCGCCGGCCTATGACGCACTGAACCTTATGGAGAAACATCAGATCACCGTCCTTCCCATTCTGAATCGTCAGCACAGAGTCCAAGGGATTCTGCATTTGCATGACATTTTGGGAAAGGGCGATTTCAAGTTTAACGGAAAATCCGGAGAATGAAAGGGAAATGACGTCGTGAAAGAGAAACCCATCCAGACTGAATCGTTGGACACCCGTATTCCGGTGATTGGAGAGGCCAAGATTCTTTCCCCGATCCGAAAGACCAACCGGATGTCCACCACCGGCATGTTCGTTTCCGATACAGACCGGGTACTGTTGGATGTCGATCCTTTCGCCATGAGCCGTTTCCGGGAAGAAGGCGGGATGCCGCCCTCTTTTGAAATGGCCGGCCCTCGGGAAAAAATCTATTTCGATCCCAAAAAACTCCGGTGCGCATTGGTTACTTGCGGAGGATTGTGCCCGGGTTTGAATGATATCATCCGGGCGATTGTATTGGAATTGTATTTCGGGTATGGAGTGCGGCACATCGTCGGAATTCGGTACGGCCTGCAGGGGTTCATCCCGGAATACGGGCATGAGGTGCAGGATTTGGACCCGGAAAGCGTCAGTGGAATCCATGAACGGGGGGGAACCATTCTGGGATCTTCGCGGGGCCCTCAGCCTATCGACGCAATCGTAGACAGCTTGGACCGGATGAATATCGGTGTCCTTTTCATGATCGGAGGGGACGGAACACTGAAGGCCGCCAGTAAAATCGCGGACACCATTTTGGAAAGGGGTCTCAAGGTCTCCGTGGTGAGTATTCCCAAAACGATCGACAATGATATCTATCTGGTATCCAAATCCTTCGGCTTCGATACTGCGGTGGATATCGCCACATTAGCCGTCAAGGGCGCCCACAACGAAGCCGAGGGCTATCCCAATGGAATCGGGTTGATCAAACTGATGGGAAGGTATTCCGGGTTCATTGCGTCCACCGTTGTTCTGGCCCAACAGGATGTGAATTATGTACTGATTCCGGAAGTGGATTTCGATCTGGATGGTCCCGCCGGATTGCTGGCTTCCCTGGAAAGGCGGCTGGAGGAACGGAAGCACGCGGTCATCGTGGTGGCCGAGGGGGCAGGCCAGAAATTTTTCGAAGGACAGCAAAGCGAGCGCGACGAATCCGGAAACATCCGGCTGAAGGATATCGGTTTATATCTGAAGGATCGGATTCTGGACTTCTTTCGTGCCAGAGGTATCGAAGTTTCGCTGAAATACATAGATCCCAGCTACATTATCCGGAGCCTGCCGGCAAATGCCAACGACCGCGCTTTTTGCAGTGTTCTGGGCCGGGATGCGGTTCATGCGGGAATGGCGGGAAAGACGAAGCTTTTGATCGGGCACTGGAACAACCACTTCGTCCACATTCCCATGGTTGCTTCCGCTGAAAAGCGCAAGCAAGTGGACCCCAACGGAAAACTCTGGCGAAGCATCCTGGAGGCCACCGGCCAGGGATTAATGAAGAACTGACGCGGTTGCATTTCTGATAGTCCACCGGAAAAAAATATAAGCATTTTGAGAGTAGGGATTTTCTGCCATGACACCTGCCGAAACGGACACACCATCTCATTTTATCCGCAATATTATTCTGGAGGATATCCGCACCGGAAAACACGGGGGAAAGGTGATCACCCGTTTTCCGCCGGAGCCCAATGGGTATCTTCACATCGGTCATGCCAAATCCATTTGCCTGAATTTCGGACTGGCACAGGAATTTGGAGGGGAATGTCATCTCCGCTTCGATGATACCAACCCCAGCAAAGAAGAGGTGGAGTATGTCGAGTCCATCCAGCATGACGTGCGATGGCTGGGCTTTGACTGGGGACGGCACCTGTATTATGCGTCGGATTATTTCGACGGGCTTTTTGAATATGCCGTGCAACTGATCCGGGATGGCAAGGCATATGTGTGCAGCCTGAGCCCGAAAGAAATTCGTGAATATCGCGGAACCCTGACGGAACCGGGAAAAGACAGCCCTTATCGGTCCCGAAGCGTCGAAGAAAACCTGGATTTGTTTTGCCGAATGAAAGCGGGCGAGTTCGAGGACGGGAGTCATGTGCTCCGGGCAAAAATCGACATGTCTTCTCCCAATGTGGTGATGCGGGACCCTGCCCTGTATCGGATTCGGAAGGCCCATCACCACCGAACGGGGAACAAATGGTGTATCTACCCCATGTATGATTTCACCCACTGCCTGTCTGATTCCATGGAATCCATTACCCATTCCATCTGCACCCTGGAGTTTGAAAACAACCGGGCGCTGTACGACTGGGTGTTAGACACGTTGGACACTTCCTGCCATCCCCAGCAGATCGAATTTGCCAGGTTGAACCTGACCTATACCGTGCTGAGCAAACGAAAGTTGATCCAACTGGTCACCCAGGGGCATGTGACGGGCTGGGACGATCCCCGGATGCCCACGATTTCCGGTATGCGGAGGCGGGGCTACCCTCCCGAGGCCATCCGGATCTTCTGTGAACGGATCGGGGTTGCCCGGCGGGACAGCACGGTCGATTTCGCCCTACTGGAATACTGTATCCGAGAGGTTTTGAATGTGGAGGCGCCCCGGGTCATGGCGGTTCTGCGACCTTTACGGGTAATCATCGACAACTACCCGGAAGACGCGGTGGAAGAGCTGGAGGCGCCGTACCATCCGGACCGGCCCGAAATGGGATCTCGAAAATTGCCTTTTTCCCGGGAAATCTTTATTGAAACAGATGATTTCATGGAGGATCCTCCCAAAAAATTTTTCCGCCTCGCGCCGGGAAGGGAGGTCCGACTGCGGTATGCGTATTTCCTGAAATGCGAGCGGGTCGCCCGCGACCCGGATACCGGAGAGATTGTCGCTCTCCACTGTACCTATGACCCTATGACACGAGGGGGAGGGGCTCCGGACGGCCGGAAGGTCAAGGCTACCTTGCACTGGGTGTCGGCTGCGCATGCCGTTTCGGGGGAGGTCCGGCTCTTTGATCACCTTTTTACCCGGCCGGATCCGGGGAATGTTCCGGAAGGACAGGATTTTACGGTCCATCTGAATCCCGATTCCCGAACGGTTTTAACCGGATGCCGTTTGGAACCAGGTCTGGCGAAAGCGGATGGAACCACCCGCTACCAGTTTGAACGCCTGGGATATTTCTGTCTGGACAACGAGGATGCAACACCCGAATCGCTGGTGTTCAACCGGACGGTGACCTTGCGGGACGAATGGGAAAAGGTCCGGAAACAGCAGGAAAAAAGACAATGACAACGGGAAAGGGAACCTCGAAACGGGGATACACGGTTGAACCATCTTTCACGGGAGAGAAACCGATGGAACCGATTCTGATTTTTGGCAAGAGTACCTGACCATACACGCGGCAGGCTCGGGAAGCCTACACGGGACAGGGAAAAGAAGTAAGGTTCATCGATGTCAAAGCGGATCCATCCCAGATGGAACCGATGCTGAAATGGTCCCGGGGGGAACGGCACGTTCCGGTGATTGTGGAAAATGGCCGGGTGACCATCGGATTTGATGGGCGGTCCTGACGGGTATGAACGATGCCGGCCGGAGGCCGGCACTCAAGGAAAGAACACGAGTATATGGAAAGACAATTTCTGATCGACAATCTTTCGTTGGGGGAATCCTGGCGCCTGTTTCGGATCATGGGAGAATTCGTGGAAGGGGTCGAAGCTCTGCATGATGCCGGGCCTGCGGTCAGCATTTTCGGATCGGCCCGGGTTCGTCCGGATGAACCGGCCTATCATAAAGCTGAGCGATTGGGGGCTTTGTTTGCCAAAAACAAGATCGCAGTGATCACCGGCGGCGGCGGCGGGATCATGGAGGCTGCGAACAAAGGAGCGGCCGAGGCCGGTGGGACATCTATCGGGATGAACATCCATCTGCCGTTCGAGCAACAGCCGAACCCATATGCGAACATCCAGATTGAGTTCAAATATTTTTTCATCCGCAAGGTCATGTTCGTCAAATACGCCATGGCCTATATCATTCTCCCGGGAGGGTTTGGAACCCTGGATGAGCTGTTTGAAGCCGTCACCCTGATCCAGACGCATCGAATTAAGCCGTTCCCGGTTATTCTGGTCGGATCGGATTACTGGACCGGGCTGGTCAAATGGATTCGTTCCCAGTTGCTGGCCAACAGCCGGATTTCTCCAGAGGACATGGATATTTTTCAGATCATCGATGAACCGGAAGCGGTCGTCAAGGCGGTTCAGAAACTGGTTATCCTGTGAAGGGAAGGTTTGCGGCATGTTTTTTGCTTCTTTTTCGGAAGACTGGAACCGGAAATGCCGGCATATGTCCTATGGGGCTCGGCATTCGGAGCCGTATCCGACGAAGCGGCGGATCGCCCTTTGGTTCGAAATACAGCAACATGCTACACGGGAGGATGAGTTATGCCAAAAATCAAAATTATGAATGTCGATGATGAAGATGATTTTCGGGAGACCCTGATCAGCCGGCTTGCCAAGCGAGATCTGGATGCTTCCGGCGCGGAGAGCGGGGAAAAGGCGGTCGAACTGGTCCGGAAATTCAATTATGACGTGATCATTCTGGATGTCCGCATGCCCGGAATTGATGGAATCGAAACCCTGCGACAGGTTAAAGCCATCAAGCCGCTGGTGGAGGTGATCATGCTGACCGGCCACGCGACATTGGAATCGGGTGTGGAGGGAATGAAGCTGGGTGCCTTCGACTATGTTCTGAAACCGGCAGATCTGGACTCCCTGATGGAGAAAATCAATCTGGCCTATGAAAAGAAAGCATTTCATGACGATAAAATCTATCAGGCCACCATTCGGGATTTAAAAGCCCATCCAACACATGTATTCGATATTCTGGAAAAAGAGAAAAAGAAATAACCATCCGAGCTTGTCGTGTAAGACAGCCTGTCTCCGGTCGTAATCCCCCCGTGCCGGTTTTTTTCCGACGCGGGGTGACTACGTCCTTCTCCCGCCCGAAACTCCGGAGTGCCCCTTGTACCGAAAACTGCTCGAAAAAATACAATTGCCGATTTTGATGTTGGACGAATCCGGAAGGATTGTGTTTGCCAACCGAGGAGCCAGGCTCTTTACCGGATACAGCCCGCAGGAATTGCAGGATACGCTTTTTAAGGATCTTTGCGCGTCCTATGAGCGAAACCGGTACATCTTTTCTGTGTTTTCCCGCATACGGGAACTGACGGAACTGGAAATGGATCTACGGATTAAAAGCGGGAAATGCCTGATGACCAGTATCCTGTTTTCCCCCTTCGAACACAACGATCGGCAGTATCTGATCATGGTGCTGCGGGATGTCACGAACCGGAGGATTCAGGAGAACCAACTCCGGGAAACCAAGGAAAGATACCGGCTTCTTCTCGAGGAGCGAAATCGGCTGGAGCTTCAGTTGGCCCGCTCCAGCAAACTGGCATGCATGGGAGAGCTTTCCGCCGGGATTGCTCATGAAATCAATAATCCACTGGGGATTATCTTGGGATTTGCGCAGGATGTGTTGGACGAACTGCCTGAGGAAAGCCCGGTTTACGAATCCATCAAAATCATCGAAAAAGAGACAAAACGGTGTGTGGATGTGGTTCGTAAGCTGCTGGATCTGTCCCGCTTGCGGCCTCCCCAGGTATCCGAAATCCGGATTCCCCTCCTGGTGGAGGAGACCGTGACCTTGCTCCTCCAGAAGTTTAAGAAAAACAACATCCAGTGGAACATCGACGCCGATCGGAATCTCCCTCCTATTCAGCTCGATCCGGTACAGATTCAGCAGGTGCTTCTCAATGTCATGATCAATGCCGTTCAGTCGATGCCGATGGGAGGAGTCTTGTCCGTTCTGGTCCGGGAGGTTAAGGTATTCCATATGGATCGGGAAAAATCGTTTCTCCAGATCACGGTTTCCGATACCGGACAGGGGATACCGGAGGATCTGATTGGGCGAGTCTTTGATCCGTTCTTTTCGACCAAGGGAAGCAAGGGAACCGGTCTGGGGCTGGCTGTTTGCCAGCGTATCGTGGAAGACCATTTTGGAAAAATCGAAATCGAAAGCACGGAGGGTATCGGAACCACCTGCTTTATCCGGCTGCCGTATCGAACCGGCATGCCTGAGGAATCTTCGGATTATGCCAGCTCGTATCCTGGTCGTTGATGACGAAGAAAATATGGTCCGTCTTCTGCAGAAGGTGCTGGTCAAGGAAGGTTATGAGGTCCAAACGGCATCCAGCGGCAGCGAGGCGATCCGCCTGCTGAGGGATCGGGTTTTCGATCTGATTGTCACCGATCTCGTGATGCCGGTGCTGGGCGGGATTCACCTGATCCGCGAAGCCAAATCCCAGCATCCGGACACCCAGTTGATTCTCATCACCGCCCACGGAAGTATCGGATCGGCCGTCGAAGCGGTGAAGGCCGGCGCCTTCGACTATCTGACTAAACCTTTTCAGAAAGACGAGATTCTTCTGGCGGTTCAGAAAGCCCTGAAATATGCGGAATTACAACAGGAGGTTCGAAAACTTCGAGCCGAGTTGAAGGTTCGAAACGACTTTCGGGACATCGTGTATCAAAGCAAGTCCATGGAATCGGTTTTCGGCCTGGTGGACAAGATTGCGGACAGCCAGGCCTCGGTTCTCATTCTGGGCGAAAGCGGGACGGGAAAGGAACTGGTGGCCCGCGCCATACATGAGAGAAGCGGCCGGAAAAATCGCCTGTTCGTCGCCGTGGATTGCAGCGTCTTACCGGAACATTTGCTCCAGAGCGAACTGTTCGGACACGTGAAAGGGGCTTTCACCGGGGCTGTAAAGGACAAGAAGGGGTTGCTTCAAGCCGCCGACGGGGGAACCCTGTTTCTGGATGAAATCGGAAACATTTCCCACGCGATGCAGCTGAACCTCTTGCGGGTTCTCCAGGAACGGGAGATCAAACCCGTGGGAAGTGTGAACAGCGTTCCGGTTGATGTCCGGGTGCTGGCCGCCACCAACGAGGATATGGAGGAGGCGATGAAAAACCAAAAGATCAGGCGGGATCTGTATTACCGGCTGGCTGTGGTCACGATCCATATTCCTCCTCTTAGAAAACGTACCGAGGATATCCTGCCGCTGGCCTATCATTTCATGCACAAATTTGCGACGGCCTATCAGAAACACCTGACCCATCTGACGCCGGAAGCGGTCCGGGCGGTTCTGGAATATCCATGGCCCGGAAATGTCCGGGAACTCGAAAATGTCATGGAACGGGCGGTTTTGTTGAGTATTCCACCCTACATCGACGAGCCCAACCTTTCATTTCCTATTCAAGCTGACAGCGGGCTTGTTACCCCGCCCCCTCCGGAGCCGGATGTCGCTTCCTACCGGGAATCCATCCGGGAGCATGCCCGCCAGCGGGAAAAACAGGCTCTGGTTGACGCTCTCCGGCAGACCGGCGGCAACAAGAGCCGGGCTGCCAAACTCCTGGGGATCGGCCGTACTTCCCTGTACCAGAAAATCAAGGATCTGGGACTTGACTGAAAAGTGACCTGTGTGTTCGGAAAATGTTCGGAAAACCGTTCACTATCCGAACATCGGAACATAAACACCGGACATTCGACAGGCTGTACCACAACTTCCCCTGAGGTTTTCCTTCCGATCCATTTTCCATCTCTCCTCATTTTCTCCTTTTGATCCGGTAAGCGGAATGATCCGGGTCGGCCGGCGTTCCGGATTCCCGGGAATCTTGGAATCTGTTCTCCGTCAGTCGTCTTTTTTGGCATGATCCCTGCTAATGCATAGTACCTCAACGACAGCGAGATTCGTTTGGGACGATATTCGTTTCGGTAATATTAAATCCGAATATTTAGGGGAGGAAAATCATGCAGAATGTCCGGGTGAAAGAACTGATGGTACCTCTTTCCGACTACGCCACGGTGGATGAGAACGCCCTAATGTTTGAAGCGGCGGTGGCCTTGGAACTGTCTCGGGAGCGGTTTGACGGAAGTCGGCAGAAACATCGGGCGATCATCGTATTGAAAGACGGGAAGCGGGTGGTCGGGAAAATTGGATATTTTGATTTTCTCCAGAGCCTGGAACCCCGGTACAGTGAAGTGAATGAAATCGAACATACGGGGTCGGCCTTTACCCCGGAGTTTCTTCGCGCCCAACTGCAGAAATATTCCCTGTGGCAAAAGCCGCTGAACGACCTGTGTGGAAAAGCCGCCCACTGCCATGTTCGGGAATTCATGCATGTACCGATGGAATCGGAATATATTGACGCAGAGGCTACCTTGGATCAGGCGGTTCACCAGTTGATTCTTACCCGGGCGCAATCCCTTCTGGTTCGATCCGGACCGGAAGTAATCGGTGTTCTTCGCCTGAGTGACGTTGCGGAAACCATGCTGGCGATGATCCGGGAATGCCGGATTCCCGGGTGATCCGAATGATGGATTTGCGATTATGATCCGCAGGGATCGGCTTAACTGGCACCGGTCCGCGGTATGTAAACCCATTCCCAAAAAATCCAAAGGAGATAGCGTATGCATGTTCAAGCCGGGTATTTCGATGAGAAACCGCTGAGCTGGAAAGGCAGTCCGGGCTTCAAACCAATTTTGCTTCTAATCGGGTTCGGCCTGTTTATTTTCGGTGTCCTGATGCCGCCGACCCAAGCGCTTTTGGATCTGGTGACCCAGAAAAATCCGGCCGGTTATAAACTGGACCGGGGGACGGAAAATATCACGGAGACTGTGAACCGAAAGCTGCGGCCGGATGCGTTCCGGGAGTATCAGGCCCAGAAAGAGGGGAAAGCCGTGGTTCACGACGCAACCCCGAAAAACTTGGGCGAGGAAACTCCTCACGAAGCTCCCAAGCCGCTGTTGACCGCCGACGAAGTTGCCCGAATGGCAAAAGTAATGGTTTTTCTACTTTTACTGGCCGCGTTTTTGTGGGGAACGGAAGCCCTTCCTCTGGGTGCGACCGACCTGTTGGTCGCGGTGGTCATGTACCTGTTCGCGATTTTGCCGATCGACGATATTGCACGGGGTTTCATGCAGGATGCGGTGTTTTTCATTTTCGGGATCCTGGTGGTCGCCGTCGGGGTTGGGAAAACTGGCCTGGACAAGCGGATCGGCCTTATTCTGCTGAGCCGCATCAAAAGCCCCAAAATGTTTGCATTTATCTTTTATCCTTCCATCGCCATTTCAGCCAGTTTCCTTTCCGAACACGCGCTAGTCGCCCTCCTGATCCCTGTTCTGATGGGTGTCTATAAAGTAACATGTAAAATGTACGGGGTGGAAAAAGACCGCGCATTGGCCTTGTTTCTGGTATTGGGAATGTGCTTTGCCGCCAATCATGGCGGCCCTGGGTCTCCGGCAGCGGGCGGCCGGAATGCCATCATGGTCGGTTACCTGATGGCCCAGGGAACACCCATCGGATTCATGGATTGGGTGAAGTACGGCATGCCCTTTGTGCCGGTCGCCGCTGCCTGTATCGGCCTCTATATGTATCTGCTGCTCAAACCCAAGTTTCAGGTTCCGACCTTCAACCCCAGCGATATCGTCAAGGCGGAAGTGGCCAAAATGGGGAAATTGCGGGGAAGGGAAGCCCTGATGGCAGTGATCCTGGTCGCGCTGGTCATCGCGTGGATTGTGCTGGGTGAGCATTCCGGGCTCGGCGGGCCGACCCTGTACGCGGTCATGGCCATGTTCCTGGGCCGGATCATCACCTGGCAGGATGTTCAGACCGGCGTTGCGTTTGACGTCGTCGGGCTGTATGCGGCCGCCTGTGCCATGGGAGTCGGGCTCAAATTCACCGGAGGGGCGGTATGGATGGCCCATGCCTTTGTGGCGATGCTGCCTGATTTTCTCACTCAGGGCGACAACCTGGCCATCGGAGTCAGCATTTTGACGGGCACCATGACCAATTTTATGAGCGATGGTGCGACCGTGGCGGCTTTGGGTCCGATCGTACTACCGATGGCGACGATCGCGAATGTTCATGCTTGGAAGGTGGGCTTGGCCTGCGCTTTCTCCTCTTCTTTTGCCAACGCCCTGGTGGTCGGAACCCCCAACAACGCGATCGCCTTTACCATGTGTCGGGATCCCGAAACCGGGGAAAGGCTGATGGAAGTGACCGACTTCATCAAATATGGAGTAGGTGTCACTCTTATTGCCTGGGTGGTGCTGTGGGGATGGAGTATATTGGGATACTGGAAGTTCATGTCCTGGCCGGCGTTCTGATGCGGATGGAGAACAACCGGCAGGGCTGAGGACCATGCCAACAACCGTCTTCCCCTTTCGTACGGAAGGGGAAGACTTACCGTCGGCGGCAAAGGATGAAACCCATGGCGAAACCCAAACCCACATCGTATCGCGGTTTGCGTCAGTATATCATCTTCATTTTGTGTGTCGCCGCCGCTGTTCCGCTGGCTTTTATCGGCGGCGGAGTCTATTACGAGTACCGGAAGTCCATGACGGACAAAATCCGGAGCCAACTCACCTCCATCGTACAGCATCACAAGGAGTCCATCGAAAAATTCCTGCACGAAACCAGTTCCGCCATGAAGGTGGTGGTGGAGCTCGAGTCCTTTGAGAGGATATCCAAGCCATTAGTCCTTGAAGCCGTCTTTCAAACCCTCCAGCAGGAATACGAACACGCTTTCGAAGATATCGGGGTCATCGACGGCCAGGGCAACCACGTGGTCTATGTCGGACCCTATGACCTTCAGAACCGTAACTACCGCACTTCGGTCTGGTTTCAGGAGGCCATGGAAAAACGGATTTACATCAGCGATGTGTTTCTGGGGTTCCGGCAGGTGCCACATTTCATTGTGGCGGTAAGACATGGTGAAGGAGCGGATGCGTGGATCCTGCGGGCCACGATTCATGCGGCCACTTTCGGTTCTCTGGTGGAGAATGTCCGGTTGGGCCGAAGCGGAGAGGCATTCATCATCAACCGGGACGGCGTGTACCAGACGCGGTCGCGTTCGGGCGGGAATGTAATGGATGTCGTGGATCCCCATTTCCTGGAGATCACCCCGTTTGACGATATTCGCCTGTGGGAAATTGAACGCAAGGGAATCCGCCTGATCAGGGCTAAGGCCTGGATGAAAGACAAGAGCTGGATGCTGATCGTCCAGCAGGAAGTGGATGATGCTTTTGCCGAGCTTTTCGCGACCCGCAACCGGGCGATACTCGTCTTCGTTTTCGGTGCCGTCCTGGTGGGAATTGCTACGTTTTGCACCACCGAGCTGTTGGTCAGAAAAATTGAAAAGGCGGATCGGGAACGCGATCTGCTTAACGAGCAGTTGATCCAGTCCCAGAAGTTGGCTTCCATTGGTGAGTTTTCCGCCGGGATCGCCCATGAAATCAATAATCCTCTGGCAGTTATTTATGTCGAAACAGAGCTGGCTTCGACCCTGATGAAAAAGGAAAGCTTTGTCGGCATCCAGGGGCTGGATGATGTGACGGATTCCTTGAGAGAGATCCGGACGCAGGTCAACCGCTGCAAGGAGATCACCCATAAACTACTGAACTTTGCACGAAAAATGGATTCCGTGGTTCAGGAAACCAACATCCATGTGCTGATTGATGAGGTGATTGCGATGCGGGAACGGGACGCCTCGTTTCAAAACATTGTTATCACTCGGAAATTCTTGGAAAATATGCCCCGAGTAAGCAGTGATCCCTCCCTTCTGCGTCAGGTTTTGCTGAATCTCATTAATAACGCCATCGACGCGCTTCCTCAAGGGGGGAATATTATCGTCGAAACCAAGCAGGGACCAGACAACCAATCCGACCGTAGGGGGGAGGAATTTGAGCGGTTCAGAATCATTGTCCGGGATACCGGAGTCGGCATATCGGAAGAAAATCTAAAAAAAATATTCGATCCATTTTTTACCACCAAACCGCCGGGAAAGGGGACCGGCCTGGGGCTTTCGATATGCCATGGGATTATCCAGAAGTTGGGAGGCGAAATTTCCGTGGAAAGCCGGTTGGGTGTTGGAACCACATTTACCGTCACATTACCTGTCGTAACCAGAAAGGAGTGAACTGCCCATGCCGAAACCAAGACTGTTGATTGTGGATGATGAGGAAAGATTCCGGGTGACACTCGCGAAAATCCTCCGGGAAAAGGAATTGGATGTGGATACCGTGGGAAGCGGGGGCGAGTCGTTGGAGGAAATCCGGAAAAAGCTCTATGACGTGATTATCTTGGACGTAAAGATGCCGGGAATGAACGGTATCGATACCCTGAAGGAAATCAAGAGCTTCGATCCGGGAATCGAGGTGATTCTGTTGACCGGGCACGCCTCCGTGGATTCGGCGATCGACGGAATGCGTCTGGGAGCCTATGATTATATTATGAAACCCTGTGAAATTGACGCATTGATGGAGGAGATCACCGGCGCGTACGCGATCAAACAGTCGCGGGACGAACGGATCCAGAAAGCGGAGTTGCGGAAATTGATCAGCCGAAGCCCTGCCTGATCCAAAAATTTTTGATCCTTCATCCATTCTCCTGAAAAAAGGGCGCCGGAATTCTCCGGCCCCTTCTCTGTTGCCACTTTTTACGCAGTCACCGGCCGCCCTGCAGCGTGCGTGCCACGGTCAGGGCCAGGATCCCAGCCGCCCCGGCAGAGAGCATGGAACGTGCGCATTCATCCAGTGTCGCTCCTGTCGTATACACATCATCCACCAGAAGAATCCATTTACCTTTCACATTCGCCCGCGGCTCCACTTGAAAAGCGCCCCGGATATTTTTCCTGCGTTCTTCTTTCCCCATCCCGGTCTGGGGAGGAGTTTTTCGGACGCGCTTCAGCCATCCCCGTCGAATAGGCGGAAATTCTTTATCCGGCTCTTCCCGGGCCAGCAGTTGTTTCCATTCCCGAATCAGCAGATCGGCCTGATTGAATCCTCGTTTCCGTAAACGAGATGTGTGCAAGGGCACTGGCAGAATCCGGTCCACGGGTCGCTGGTCCATCAACTGTCGGAACAGGGGGAATAGAAGCCGCCCCATCGGCCGGGCCAATTGAATCTTCCCTTCGTATTTGAGAAGATGCACCGCGGTACGCAGTATTCCGTCATAGGCCGCCGCAGACCGGGCGGAAACGAAGCGACGGGGGCGGGCGATACACTCTTGGCATACATGATCCCGATCTTCCTGGGTTTGAAACGGAATTCCGCAGGACGGGCATAGCGGGGAGGAGATCGGGAGGAATTGGGACATACACGATCGGCAGGCATAACGCCGGAAAAGATGTTCCGGGCGGAACCAATCCGTTTTTTCACCGACTGGGTGCCGGATAGCGGAGGACACGGGAAGGAACCTGCCGCACTGAATACATCGGCTCGGAAAGACGGCCAGAATGAGAGGGGCAAAAAGATTATGAAAAGGCTTCGATAGGGTCATGGGAAAGATCCAACCAAATTAATAATTGAGTCTACGGTGGAAATCGAGTAAAAGATCATATTTTGACGGTTTTTTCCGGCTCTCGATTTCGGGGGTGTAATTCCTAAAAACGTGGCTGCGGACTGGAAATTTCCACCGGCGCCGGTTCATGTAACAGGAGACAGGTATGAGTTCCCTCCAACGGATTTTAAGCGGTATGCGCCCGACCGGGCCTCTTCATCTGGGCAATTATCATGGTGCCCTGGCCAATTGGGTGGGTATGCAGGACCGATATGAATGCTTTTTTTTTATTGCCGACTGGCATGCACTGACCAGCGATTATGAAAACCCGGGTGCTATTGCGGGTTTTGTACACGAAATGATGATTGATTGGCTGAGCGCGGGGCTTGAGCCCGAACGGTCGACGTTGTTTGTTCAGTCTCTGGTTCCGGAGCATGCGGAATTATTCCTCCTTTTGTCCATGATCACGCCGGTCCCCTGGCTGGAGCGGAACCCCACCTACAAGGACCAGATTGTGCAGTTGGAAAACAAGGACCTGTCCACATTCGGTTTTCTCGGTTATCCGGTCCTTCAGGCCGCGGACATCATCATGTACAAGGCCCATGGGGTGCCGGTGGGTGTCGATCAGGTTCCCCATGTGGAAATTACACGGGAAATCGCACGGCGTTTTAATTTTTTGTATGGGAATGTGTTTCCGGAGCCGGATGCCATCCTGACCCCGACTTCCAAGATCTTGGGCTTGGACCGAAGAAAAATGAGCAAGAGCTACGGCAACGCGATCTACCTGTCAGACAGCCCGGAGACTATCGTATCCCGGGTGGCGACGATGATCACCGACCCGCAACGGGCCCGCCGGAAAGATCCCGGCAATCCGGATATTTGTAATGTCTTTGAGTTCCACCGGCTATATTCGAATGCCGCGATGGTGGAGCGGATCAACGGGGAATGCCGGAGTGCCGCCATCGGCTGTGTGGAGTGCAAACAGCTGATGGCCCGTAATCTGATCGATGCGTTGGCCCCGATCCGGGAAAAGCGGGCTGTCTACGAGGCGGATCCGAAACGGGTCCGGGAAATCATCGCGGTCGGCAGCCAGCGGGCCCGCTCTGTTGCTCGGCAAACCATGGATCAAGTGCGCGCGGCTGTCAAGTTGAAACTGGATCTCTAGTTTGTGGCTGATAGCTCATCCCCTCCCCAGTGGTGGGGGAGGGTCAGGGTGGGGGGGATAAAGGCGGGACAAGCCACCTCCGGTTGGGCTTTCCG
>CAZTKB010000016.1:0-22286 GCA_964614125.1 uncultured Desulfobacterales bacterium
ACAGCTTTTCCTGCGGGAAAGGCGGAATAGGTCCCCCGTTCCGGCTTTCCGGCCGGCAGCGCATCCTCTCTTCCCTTGCGGGCTGGATGAGCGGTAACAATTTTTTTCCCTTCACCCTGGTGGGGCTGGGCCAGGGTTGACAATTTTTTCCCTCCCCCCTGGTGGGGGAGGGTCAGGGTGGGGGGGTAAAAGCGGGGCTTGAACGGAGCCCTGTCGTGCCCGAGATGATTCGATTTGACACAAAGTGGGATCTTTACTATCTTCTTTCTTTGGAACCGACCCGACGGGAAATTCGGTAGTCGGGATTATATTCTTTTTCCTATGGCGTATCCAATGAAACCTGACAGAATTCAGCTGGACCATGGCAGTGGCGGACGGATCTCTCATGATCTCGTAACGGGAATGATGCTTCCGGCCTTTCGGAATCCACTGCGCGAGCAGCTTCATGACGGAGCGGTGATGGGAATCGGCGGGAGCCGCGTCGCCTTTTCCACGGACAGTTATGTTGTGGATCCACTGTTTTTCCCCGGAGGAAATATCGGGGATCTGGCTGTAAACGGAACGGTCAACGATATTTCCATGTGTGGAGCCGTTCCCTTGTATCTGAGCGTCGGATTGATTATGGAAGAGGGCTTTCCCGTGGATGATCTGCAGCGGATTTTACTGGGAATGTCCCAGGCGGCGGAATCCGCCGGAGTTTGGATTGTCACCGGCGATACCAAGGTGGTTCCCCGTGGAGCGGCCGACCGGATTTTTATCAATACTTCCGGAATCGGGATCGTTCCGGAAGGTGTGGACATCCGGGGGGATCGAGCCGTTGCAGGGGATCGGGTTCTTTTGAGCGGCTGCATCGCCGATCATGGCATGACGATTCTGACGCAGCGGGAAGGACTGGCTTTCGATCATCCCATACAAAGCGATACGGCATCCTTGAACCGAATGGTTGGTCGGATGTTGGAAGTGGAGCCTGATATCCATGTGTTGCGGGATCCCACCCGCGGCGGATTGGGAACAAGCCTGAACGAGATCGCCATGCAATCCCGGGTGGGGATCCGAATTGTTGAGGATCGGATTCCGATCCGGAAAGAGGTTGCCGGATTGTGTGAACTGTTGGGGTTTGATCCGTTGTATGTGGCTAACGAAGGCAAACTGATTGCCATCGTTCCTGCGGAAAGCGCTGCCCGGGTTCTGGATGCGGTCCGGCAGACACCGGGTGGGGAAAGTGCCTCCATCATCGGGGACGTGGTTTCCGACCATCCGGGACGCGTACGGATGCAGACGCGGATCGGAGGGGTTCGGATTGTGGATATGCTGAGCGGGGAGCAGTTGCCCAGAATATGCTGAGTTCCCTGGATAATGAATCGAAGCCTTTCATTTTCGCTGAAATCCGGAGGCGCTGTTCATTCGCGGTTTTACGTGTCCGTTCGAGCTGGGAAAATGCCGGGATCGTTTTGGTATTCCTATTTTCCGTGTGGATCGGCGTTGTGGGATGCAGCCGGGAGGCTGAAATCCGATGGTCCGGCAAAACTATGGGAACCACTTATCATATCACGGTGGTTGCCGGAAGCCGAATCAAAGAATCCGACCTTCGGGATGCGGCGGAGGCGGAATTGGAGGCCGTCAATCGGAGCATGTCGGTTCATCTTCCGGACAGCGAGATTTCCCGGTTTAATTCCTTGAACAGCGTGGAAGAGTCGTTTGCCGTATCCGAAAGGTTTCAAAATGTCCTGGAGGTGTCCCGAAACCTTTTCGATGGTACCGGAGGTGCCTGGGATGGCACGGTCCTACCCCTGGTCCGGCTGTGGGGATTCAACACCCGCGAACAAACACCGATCCCTTCCCCGGAAGACATCGACCGCCTGTTGCCTCACATTGGGTTCTCCCACATTCAGTTTGTGGAGCCGGGGCATATTCGGAAAGATTTGGCTTCTTTGAATCTCGATCTCAGTTCGGTAGCCAAGGGCTATGGGGTGGACCGGGTGGCATCTGTTCTTCGTTCCTGGGGGATCAGGCGGTTTCTGGTGGAAATCGGGGGTGAAGTATTTGCTTCCGGCGAGAAGTCCCCGGGCAAACCCTGGCGTGTCGGGATCAACACGCCGGAACGGAACGCGCCGGTCGACCAGGTTGCGACAGTTGTCGAGTTGCGGGACAAAGCCCTGGCGACCAGCGGGGATTATCGCAATTATCGGGAAGTGGACGGACGTTTTTTTTCTCATATTCTCGATCCCCGTACGGGCCGGCCTACCTCTAACGGTGTGATCAGCGTTTCGGTGTTGGCGGATTCCTGCGCGCTGGCGGATGGCCTGGCGACCGCTCTGATGGTGATGGGACCGGAAAAAGGGCTGAAGCTGGTCGGTTCGTTAAACGGGGTGGAATGCCTGATCCTGGTCCGCGGCCGGAATGGAACCATAGTCACGCATGCATCCGGAGGGTTCAAAACGGTCCCATGAACGTTCATCTCGTCACCTTGGGTTGTGCCCGGAATCAGGTGGACAGCGAAATCATGACCGGGAGGCTTTTGCGGGAGGCATGGCGGCTGGTTTCTGAACCGGAAGACGCGGAGGTCATCATTGTCAACACCTGCGGATTCATTGAGGCCGCCGTGAACGAGTCCATCGACACGATTCTGGAGTTGGCCTCCTGGAAACGGAACGGGCGGTGCCGCCGATTGGTTGTGGCTGGATGTCTTCCGGAAAGATACCGGGAGGAGCTGGCCCAATCCATGCCTGAAGTGGATGTGTGGCTGGGAACCGGGGCATTTGACCGAATCGTCGATGTCGTTTCCCCAGAGGCTCCCTCCGGGTGCCTCTTTCCGGACCCGGACCGGCTGATTCCGGAGGCCGCCGGGCTTCCCCGCCAACTGACCGTTCCCCACACTGCGTATCTGAAGGTCGCGGAAGGGTGCAGCCGAAACTGCACCTATTGCATCATTCCCAAGTTGCGCGGCCGTCAGAAAAGCCGTTCCTTATCCGATATTCTGGCCGAGGCGGATTCCCTGATTTCCGCAGGGGTGCAGGAACTGGTGCTCGTCGCTCAGGATACCACGGCGTACGGGCAGGACCTGGGGCCCTCGTCGGGTGGGTTGCCCGTTCTTCTTCGGGAACTTGCCAATCTGTCCGACCGGATATGGATCCGCATATTGTACGGTCATCCGGAAAGCATTACGGATGCCGTAATCCAGGAAATCCGAACACATCCGCAAATCTGCCCGTATTTCGACCTGCCCGTCCAACATGCCAGTGGCCGGATTCTCCGCCGGATGGGGAGGCGATACACCTGGGATAATCTAATTCGACTGTTCGACCGGATTCGAATGGAAATTCCCGAGTCTTCCCTCCGAACGACCCTGATCACCGGATTTCCCGGAGAAACCCAGGAAGATTTTAAAATACTCCAGTCCTTTATCCGGCGAATTCGATTCCATCACTTGGGCGTGTTTCCCTATTCCGGTTCACCGGATCTTCCATCGGACAGGCTTCCGGACCATGTTCCGGAAAAAACCGCCCGCTATCGGAGAGATCGGCTGATGGCCATCCAGATGGAAATCTCACGAGAGCATTTGGAAAACCGATTGAACGACGTGGTGGATGTCCTGATTGAAAGTCAAAGTCAAGAAAACCTGTATATCGGCAGGACATGGTTCCAAGCTCCGGAAGTGGACGGTGTCACGATGGTCCATGGAAGAGGCTTGACCGTCGGAAGACGGATTCCTGTGCGCATCACGGATACGCTCGAATATGACTTGGTCGGAGAGCCGGATGAATGATCTGAAAAACCGGATATTGCAGGCGGTGCGAACCGACTTGGAGGAAATCGAAACCGCCCTTCGAAAAAATTTGACCTCCGAGGTGGAATTTGTTTCCGAGGTTGCGGGCCATTTGCTGTTTGGAGGCGGAAAAAGGCTTCGGCCGTTGTTGATGGTTCTGTGCAGCCGGTTATGTGGGTACTCCGGAGGGTATGCTGCTACTTTTTCTATTATTTTCGAATATCTTCATGCAGCTACTCTGTTGCACGACGATTTGGTGGATAACGCGACCACCCGGCGCGGAAAGCCTGCGGCCCATCGTTTATGGGGAAATGAATCGGCGGTTCTTGCCGGGGATTTTCTTCTGGCAAGGGCCTTGTCCATTGCATCTTGTACCAATGATATGAGGATCATCCGAACTATTGCGGAAATTACAGAGAACATGGCACAGGGAGAAATCCACCAGATTCAGAAAAAAGGGGACGTAACCCTTTCGGAATCCGAGTACCGGGAAGTGATCCGCCGAAAGACGGCGGTGCTTTTCCAGGGGGCCTGCCGGATCAGCGCATTCCTGGCGGAGGCTCCAAAAGAGTTGGAAACGGCTTTGTCCGATTATGGTTACCATGTGGGAATGGCCTTTCAAATGGCCGACGACCTGCTGGACTATACACAGGACAGCCGGACGCTGGGCAAAACCTGCGGTGCGGATCTGCGGGAAGGAAAACTCACGCTTCCGGTTATTTTTTCTCTACACCGGGCATCGGACGAAGACCGGGCGTCGATGATCCGTATCCTTCGGAATCCGGATTTCACTGAAGAGGACTTCCGATATCTGATCCGTCTTCTCGATCAATATGGCGGCATCGCTTACACGATGGAACATGCCCGGCTCCATGTTCAGGCCGCCAAAGAACGGCTGGAAATTTTTCCCGACATGGCGGAACGGGATATTTTGTTGAAAATCGCTGATTATGCTGTTACACGAAACAGTTAAACAAAGGAAGATCAGCAGGTGACGGAAATCAGAAAGTTTCGATCCAATTGCATGGATTTTCATGAAAAAAAATCCAGTTTGTCTGGGATGAAATTAAACATCGGATTTCTGACAGGGGTTTTTCTCTTGGCAGCCTGGTTTCCCACCGGCCTCCAGGCAGAAATTCAACCGGATCTGAAATCGGTTACTGTCATCGGTACCACGAGAGCGCAGGGTGTTAATCCGGTGGAAGCCCGGGAAAATGCGATCCGATATGCGTTGATCAATGCTGTGGACAGCGTGGTGCTGGAGATGTTTAGCGGAGATACCCTGGCCGCCGATTTTTCCCAATGGAATGAAAACCTGGTGGCGAGACCCCAGCAATTTGTTCAGGGTTACCGCGTTCTGGCGGAAACCAGAACCGCTGATTTCCACCGGGTGATGGTTCAGGTGGGGGTATCGGTATCCCTGGTCCGGAAACAGATTTTTGGGGGAGGTGGGCCGACGGCTTCTCCACAGCAGCCGTCGCTACTGCTGATGATCGCGATCCAGGTTCCTGAGTCGGCTGCCCCGGTTTTTTGGTGGGGAGACGTTGCCGCCGGTCCGATTGGCTTGGAGGAGGCCATGTCCGGTGCAATGACGGAAAAAGGCTTTTCGGTTGTTTCCCATGGAAATGCATCGGATCCTGTTTTCGCTCCGGTTCGCCGGTCTGTAGAGCCGGACGTTAGTGGATTGAAAGAGGTGGGGAGCAGTCTCAATGCGGATTATATCGTTATTGGAAGAGCGGTCGGGCAGAAGGTAAGATCGGATCCGGGGGTTTTTCAGGCCAAGGGAATGGTAAAGTTCCGAGTGATCCGGACGGACAGTGGAGAGGAAATCGGTTCCGTGGTTCAGACTGCTGGCGCAACTCACACCGAGGAAGCGGGAGGATGGGACCTGCTGCTCCGTTCACTGGGATTGCAGGCCGGTCACGAGGCTGTTCAACTGCTCCAGCGGGAGTCGGCCAAGCCATGGCGAAATGCTTCGATCATCGACGTGACGGTTCAGGGCTCGGGTAATTTCAAACAGTACGCGGCGTTTCGAAAAACACTCACCTCGACTCCGGGAGTCAAAAACATGGTGGTCAAGGAGATGAAACCGGACGAAGCGGTACTGGCGATCGAATTCGCAGGAAACAGCCGGCAGTTGGTGGATGCCGTCATGGCGAAACATTTCACTGGGTATTCCGTGGAGATCGGGGGAATCACGGACACCGGGGTCGTTTTTGTGATTTTGGCCCCGTAATCCGGTCCTGGCATACTCTCCCTTCCGGGTGGATTGCCCGAAGCCGTGTGTCACCGGTTTTTTGCCGTCGGGGGCAGAAGTCGGCCGGAAATGGTGCCGGTCAGCGGAAAACCGCTTTGGTTCTCCGGACCCCGGGGCGAAACTATGTTGAAAAAGGGCGGTTTGAGCATCAATATACCGAACGCCATAACCATTTTGCGGATTCTTCTTACCCCGCTGTTTGTCATTTTTCTGCTGAAGGACCTGTATGTCCTTGCCCTGGTGACTTTCGCGGTCGCCGGAATCAGCGACGGACTGGATGGGTTCATTGCCAGATGCTACAACCAGCGGACGGAACTCGGTGCCTATCTGGATCCGGTCGCGGACAAACTTCTTCTGATCGCCGCCTTTCTCAGTCTGGCGGTATTGCGCATTGCGCCGGCTTGGGTGGCTGTCATTGTCATCAGTCGGGACGTCGTGATCATACTGGGTATTTCCATTCTTACCATGAAAAACATCAAGGTGGAGATTAATCCCAGTATGATCAGCAAAATGACGACATTTGCCCAACTTTTCACCATCTTCTTCATCCTGCTCAGTCCCGGAAATGGACTGCTGACCGTCAAAACCGTTTTGTACTGGATTACGGCGATATTGACCACGGCTTCGGGGCTTCACTACATATTTTCGGGGATGAGTATCCTTCAGAATGCCATGGATGCGAACGGCCAGGCATCCGGAAGGTCGGACAAAATGGTTCTTGACAAGAAAAATAGGGGATGATATTCATGAACCCTTATAACATCTTTATTATGTCGCCATGTTGCGAAACACGGCGGAAGCCGCGGAACACAACCATGCGGATTTTCCGCAAGCACAACCGGATGCAGGCATGCGCCGACACCTTTTTCGAATATCAAGATCATATACATCATGCCATCAACAGGCCGTTGTTTCAGGGCCGCCACTTCATGAAGGGAGGTGTTACTGGACCCGTACATGCGCGTATCTGTCTTACTGGTAAGTCTGGAAATTACTTCACAGCCAAGTCAACAGGAGGTATTATAAATGCCAAGCTACGTAATTGCTGAAAAATGTGATGGTTGCAAAGGCGGCGAGAAAACCGCTTGTATGTACATTTGCCCGAATGACCTCATGGTTTTGGATACCACAGCCATGAAGGCGTACAACCAGGAACCCGATCAGTGCTGGGAATGCTTCTCCTGTGTAAAAATATGCCCCAGCCAGGCTATTGAAGTCCGTGGCTATTCCGATTTCGTACCGCTGGGAAGCAGCATTATGCCGATGATGAGTTCCGAAGATGTGATGTGGACCTGCAAATTCCGCAACGGAACCATTAAGCGATTCAAGTTCCCCATCCGCACCACTCCGGAAGGCGAAGCCAACGCCTATCCCGCACTGAAGGGCAAGGATCTCGACAGCCCGCTGCTGTCCACCGAGGAAGCGGACGGCTATCAGATGCCCAAACCCAAAGCGTTGCTGTAATTCATCCGATCTGGTCACCACCATTTTTGTATAAATTTATTTGAATTATTTCAAGGAGGATAGCATATGGCATTACCAAATAAACCTTTGGGAGAGATCAAGGCCGTAAGAGATCCGGAAGTCGATGAGCGCGAAGTGGACATTCTGATCGTGGGTGGTGGTATGGCAGCCTGCGGAACCGCGTTTGAAGTAAAAAAATGGGCCTCCGATGACACCAAGATCCTGCTTTGCGACAAAGCCGCCATGGAACGAAGCGGCGCCGTGGCCCAGGGCCTTTCCGCCATCAATACCTATATCGGCGAAAATGCACCGGATGATTATGTTCGCATGGTCCGTAACGACCTGATGGGTCTGGTCCGTGAAGACCTGATCTTCGACCTTGGCTGCCATGTAGATGATTCCGTCCATCTGTTCGAGGAATGGGGCCTTCCGGTCTGGAAAAAAGACGAAGCCGGAAAGAACCTGGACGGCAAAAAAGGTCTGAAAATGGGGACCTTGAAAGCCGGAGCCAAACCGGTCCGCACCGGTAAGTGGCAGATCATGATCAACGGCGAATCCTACAAACGGGTCGTGGCCGAAGCCGCCAAAAAAGCTCTGGGAATGGACAATATCCTGGAACGTGTTTTCATCGTCGAGCTGCTGCTGGATGCCAACAACGCCAACCAGGTTGCCGGCGCTGTCGGTTTCTCCGTACGTGAAAACAAGGTTTTCATCATCAAAGCCAAAACCATCATGGTCGCCTGCGGCGGCGCGGTCAATATCTACATGCCGCGGTCCGTCGGCGAAGGTAAGGGACGTGCGTGGTATCCGGTATGGAATGCGGGATCCACCTACACCATGGCCATGAAAGTCGGCGCGGAACTCTCCATGATGGAAAACCGTTTCACCCCGGCCCGTTTCAAGGACGGTTACGGCCCGGTCGGTGCATGGTTCCTCCTGTTCAAGGCCAAAACCCTGAACGGACTGGGAGAAAACTTCGCAGCCAGTGACGCCGCCAAGGCTGAACTGCAGAATTATGCTCCCTATGGAACCGCAGCGGTCACCCCGACCTGCCTCCGGAACCATCTGATGCTGTTTGAAATGAAAGCCGGCCGCGGCCCGATCATCATGGACACCGTCTCCGCGCTGGATGCTCTCGGCAAAACAATGGATAAGAAGGAACTTAAACACCTCGAATCCGAAGCGTGGGAAGACTTCCTGGATATGACCTGCGGACAGGCGAACCTGTGGTGCGCCACCAACACCGAACCGGAAAAGAAAAACTCCGAAGTTATGCCGACCGAACCCTATCTGCTGGGTTCCCATTCCGGCTGCTGCGGTATGTGGGTTTCCGGACCGGATCTGGATTGGGTCCCGGCCGCCTACAAATGGGGCGACAAGGGCAAGGTGTACAACCGCATGACCACCGTAGTGGGTCTTTTTACCGCTGGTGACGGTGTCGGATGCTCCGGGCACAAGTTCTCTTCCGGATCCCATGCCGAAGGCCGTATGGTCGCCAAGGAAATGGTCAAGTTTGTCCGCGATCATGCCGATTTCAAACCGACCCTGAAACAGAGCAAGACCGAACTGGTCGACATGGTTTACAAGCCGGTCCGGACCTATCTGGATCACTGCGCATACACCACCGCGGTGGATATCAACCCCAACTACGTCAAACCTTCCGGAATGGCGCTTCGGCTGATGAAAGCCACCCATGAATACGGCGCAGGAACCGCCACTTTCTATCAGACCAGCTCCAAGAATTTGGAAATCATCATGGATATGCTGGCTGTCATGAGAGAAGACTGCGAAAAACTGGGTGCCGGCGATCTCCATGAGCTGATGAGAGCGTGGGAAATCTATCATCGTATCTGGACGGTGGAAGCGCATCTGCGTCACATCCAGTTCCGGAAAGAAACCCGATACCCCGGCTTCTATTATCAGGCCGATTATCCGGGCCAGGATGATGCCAACTGGTTCTGCTTCGTCAATTCGAAGTATGATCCGGCGGCAGGAAAATGGGATGTTTTCAAGAAAGAATATATCAAGATGTTCCCGGATGCATAATTCCAGGAATTCATTTTTGATGTAACCGTAGCACGTATCAACTACCTCCAGACGTCTTCACGGCGTCTGGAGGTTTTTTTCATTCGAGTGCCGAAACTGCACAGGGTGTTTTTGCTGTGGGTATCCGGTTTTTCGGCATGGCCGACAACATAAAACCGCCGACGGCCCGCCTTCCACAGACAGTTATGGAGACCGTAAAACCGCGTACCCACACCAAAAAGCCCGATATCGTTTGTCAACAGTTCATTACTCAACAACTTAATATGCATGGAGGGACAGCATGACAGCAGACAAAGCAGCTCCTGCAAGCGGAAGCATTCTGGTGGTCGGCGGCGGTATCAGCGGCCTGACCGCTGCGATCGAGGCTGCCGAGGTGGGGTACGAGGTGTTTCTGGTAGAGAAAAATCCCTATTTGGGTGGAAGGGTTTCACAACTGAATCAGTATTTTCCGAAACTCTGCCCCCCGTCCTGCGGATTGGAAATCAACTTCCGGCGTGTCAAGGATAACCCCCGAATCAAGGTTCTCACCCTTGCGGAGGTGGAAAAAATCGAAGGGATAGCGGGTGACTATACCGCCACCGTTCGAGTCAACCCCCGGTATGTCAATGAAAATTGCACCTGTTGCGGAGAATGCGCCAACGCCTGTGAAACCGAGGTCCCCAATGAATTTAACTTCGGGATGAACAAAATCAAAGGCGCCTACCTGCCCAATGACATGGCTTTCCCTGCCCGTTTTGTCCTGTCTCCCCGTATTATCGGCACCGAGGATGCTCAAAAATGCAAGGAAGCCTGCAAGTACGATGCGATCGACTTGGAGATGGTCCCCAAAACCGTCAGTCTCAAGGTCGGTGCCGTAGTGTGGGCCACGGGATGGGCTCCCTATGATGCGGCACGAATTGACAATCTGGGATTCGGCCGGTATTCGAACATCATTACCAATATGATGTTCGAAAGAATGGCATCCACAACCGGACCGACATGCGGACAGATTCTGCGACCCTCAGACCAGAAGGCACCTGCCAGCTTCGCGTTTGTTCAGTGTGCCGGATCCCGGGACGAAAACCACCTGCCATATTGTTCTTACATCTGCTGTATGGCCTCCCTGAAACATGTCACGTATATTCGGGAACAGTATCCGGACGCCAAAATCTATATTTTTTATATTGATCTCCGGGCACCGGGATTCAAATATGAAAAGTTCTATCAGAACATTAAACAGGATCCCAATGTGATTTTTATCAAGGGGAAAGTGGCGGAAGTCTCCGAAGATTCAGCAACCCGGAATATCACGGTAGTTGCCGAAAATGCGGTTACCGGTGAGAAAATCCATCAGGAGGCGGAAATGGTGATTCTGGCGACCGGCATGCAGCCGTCGGCCGCTATCGACAAACTGCCTGTGGAGATGACCGTGACCGACGATGGCTTTCTTGTCAACGATTTCAGCAAAGGCGGCATGTTCGCCGCGGGGTGCGCCAACAAACCCGCGGACGTTGTTTCATCCAATCAGAATGCGACGGGCATGGCCTTGAAGGCCATTCAAACCCTGGTAAGACGGTAGGAGGTCATCAATGAGCAAAAAAATAGGTGTGTTTATCTGCACTGGCTGCGGAATCGGCGATGCCCTGAACATTGACCAACTGGTTGAAGTTGCCGAGGATGAGGGACTTACCACCAAAACCCATCCGTTTCTCTGTGGTAAAGAAGGCGTGGAACTGATCAAGCAGGGGATTGAAAAGGACGGTGTCAATACCGCCGCAATCGCCGCCTGTTCACGGAGGGTGAATTTCGATACATTCCGGTTTGACGGATGCTATGTGGATCGGGTAAATCTGCGGGAGCAGGTGGTCTGGTCCCATCCATCCACAAAGGGACAGGAAATCGACCATGTTCAGATGATGGCGGAAGACTATCTGAGAATGAGCATGGAAAAATTGAAAAAAATTAAACTGCCTGAAGCCTACCAGCTGGAGAACTTCACCCGGAAGATTCTGGTCATCGGAGGTGGTATCACCGGAATTTCCGCTGCCCTGGATGCGGCCAAAGCCGGATATGAGGTGACCATTGTCGAAAAAGAGGCCCAACTGGGCGGGTACGCCGCCAAAGTCCGAAAACAGCTTCCCCTGCATGCGCCATACACGAACTTGGCTGCTCCGGTTATCGCCGATAAGATCAAGGAGATTCAGTCCTTTCCCAGTATTTCGGTGAAAACTGAAACCGTGGTCGCCCGGATCGCAGGTCAACCGGGTGACTTCACTGTCACCCTCAAAAAGCCTGGTGAGGCCATTGAATTTGACGTGCCTTTTCCGCTTCCGCCGGAAATGAAAGTGGATGAAAGCGGAAAAGAATATGACAAAGACAAGCTGAATGAAATCTACAAGGAATTCAACCAGGGGAAAAATGATATTCTGACCCTGGATCCAAACGGCGAAAAATTCGGAGCCGTGATTCTGGCAGCCGGCTGGAGGCCGTATCAACCGCAGGAGGGGGAATTTGATCACTTGGGGTACGGAGCCATTCCGGATGTGGTGACGAACCATCAGTTTGAACAACTGGCTGCAGCAGGAAAGATTGTTCGGCCCTCCGACGGTAAACCGGTTCAGTCTGTGGTCTTTGTGCAAAGCCCCGGAAAGGGGGATGACAGTGATTTTGAGTACACCGGGTCGGTCACGAGCCTGGTTGCTTTGAAACAGGCCAAGTATGTTCGGGAGGATAACCCGGAAGGGAAAGCCTATGTCATCTACCAGCATATGCGGACCCCGGGCCTGCAGGAATATTTTTACAAAAGCCTGCAACAGGACCCCGGCATTTTCCTGACCAAAGGCGAAGTTGTCAGCGTCTCCCAGAACGGTTCCGGGCTGGTTGTCGAGGCGGACAACACCTTGCTGGGTGAAAAAGTTCAGATCAATGCGGACATGGTGGTGCTGGCCACCGGTATGGTTCCGGTGACAGCGGATGATCCGGTCATCAATCTGGCCTATCGCCAGGGACCGGGTTTTCGGGATAACGCCATTTTTAATCAGTACGCGGACTCCAATTTTATCTGTTTCCCCTACGAAACCCAGCGGACCGGTATTTACGCGGCAGGAGCCATCCGACGCGGCCTGACCATGGAGGAAAGCATCGAGGATGCTGCCGGAGCGGCACTGAAGGCTATTCAGTGCCTCGAATCCGCTAACCGCGGCGTGGCGGTCCATCCCCGATACGGGGATATGACATTCCCGGATTTCTTCTTTGCCCGCTGCACCCAGTGCAAGCGATGCACGGAAGAATGTCCGTTCGGGGCACTCGATGATGATGAAAAGGGTACTCCCAAGCCCAACCCGACTCGTTGCCGCCGTTGTGGAACCTGCATGGGCGCCTGTCCGGAACGGATCATCGGTTTTGCCGATTATAATATCGATACCATCGGATCCATGGTCAAGGCAATCGGGGTTCCTACGACCGATGACTATGACGAACCTCCCCTCCGGATCCTCGTACTCTGTTGTGAGAATGATGCCTATCCGGCGCTCGATATGGCCGGTCTTCACCGATGCACCTATTCTCCGAACATCCGGATCATTCCCGTTCGATGTCTGGGGTCGGTTAACGTAATCTGGATCAAAGAGGCTTTGTCCAAAGGAATGGACGGTGCCTTCCTGTTGGGATGCAAGCATGGGGATGACTATCAGTGCCATTTTGTCAAGGGCAGTGAGCTGGCCGGCATCCGGATGAAGAAAATCGGCGAGGCGCTTGCCAGCCTGGCGTTGGAAGTGGAACGGGTGGCGCAGTTTGAGGTTGCTATCGATGAGTTTGATAAACTCCCGAAGATCATAGATGACTTTGCGGCTCAGATCGAAGAGCTCGGACCCAACCCATTCAAGGGATTCTAAATCAACCCGGCCGGCGGAGAAACCGCCGGCCCTCAACAGTTCACGTGAGGAGGATAACCTATGGCTGATGCGTATCGTATTGAGCCTGATCTTGGGTTTATCAAAGAGGTTACGGAGCTGGGCGGTGGAGACGTCAAGAAATGCTACCAGTGCGCCACCTGTTCGGTGGTATGCCCGATCTCGCCGGACACCCGCCCATTTCCCCGGAAGGAAATGATTGCTGCATCTTGGGGGTTGAAGGACAAGCTGGTCGGCAATGCCGATATCTGGCTGTGCCATAACTGCGGCGATTGTTCTACGAAATGCCCCCGGGGCGCCAAACCGGGTGATGTACTGGCCGCCGTCCGGGCCTATGCCATTACCGAATACGCGATTCCCAAGGCACTCGGCAAAGCGGTCAATGACCCCAAAAAACTTCCCATTCTGCTGGCCATTCCGGCGGTTATTTTTGTCGTACTGGGGATGATCACGGGCCTGTTGGATTTTACTCCGGAAGGATCCGAAATTGTCCATTCCCATTTTTTTTCCACCTGGCTGGTGGATTTGATTTTTGTCCCTCTATCCATTTGGGCGGTAGTGATTTTCGCATTGGGTCTGAAACGTTTTCTGGCCGATATCCACGCCAATGCCTTGCTGGAAGGGAAAACCAACCAGGAGTCCATTGATCCCAAAGGGTTTGTTCAGGCATTGATCCGTATTGTTCCGACCATTCTGCGGCATGATAAATTCAACGAATGCGGGGAGAACAAAGACCGTGCCACTCCCCATATGATGGTGTTTTTCGGTTTTGTCGGGCTGTTCATCGTTACTTCCATTTTCTTTGTAGTTCTGTATGTGTTTCAGATTCACGGCCCGTATTCCCAACTGAATCCCGTCAAATGGCTCGCCAATATCAGCGGCATCGCGCTGGTGATCGGTTCCGCCCTCATGATCAAAACCCGCCTGGCCCGGAAGGACCAAGTGACAACATTCAAAGACTGGTCGCTGGTGGGTTTGGCATTCGGATTGGGTGTTACCGGTATGCTGACGGAAATGACCCGTCTGGGCGGATTGGCAGGTTTGTCTTATGCCATGTATTTCATACATTTGATGTTTGTATTCTGCCTGTTTGCCTATCTTCCTTTCAGCAAACTGGCTCATCTCGTGTATCGTACGGTAGCAATGGCCTATGCCGAATATGCGGGACGAAAATAACGCAAAGTTTCAGGCATAGCAAAAACCGGGATATCTGGTTGCAGGTATCCCGGTTTTTAGGATTCGGGGTTATCCCGCGCCTTTGCTCTGGTGAGGGGTGGAATTATCCGGCGGTGATGGCAATCTGACGTCGAATGAGCTTCTCCGCTTTCGGCAGAGTCAGGCGAAGCACTCCATCTGCCAGCTTGGCCTCGATTTTGTTTTGATCGATAGAGTCGGAAAGTGTGAACTGGCGATAGTATTTTCCGATTTCAAATTCAATCAATACATCCGATTCCTCCGCATTTTCCCATGGCTTCACTTCTCCGGACAGGGTCAGCACGCCATCTCTTAAGTCGATACAGATACCATCGGTGGTCACTCCGGGCATATCGGCCAATAAGGTGATTTCCTTTTCCGTTTCGAATATGTCGACCTCCGGAGTAAACACCAGACCGGGCCGGGTCGGCTCTCCGGGAGCCGCCACTTCCTGTTTCTCTCTGGCCTTCAGTTCCTTGGAATCCGTCATGTTTCATCCCTCCTTTTCAGCAAAACGGGTCAGTTGACCGAAATCAGTTTGGGTTTGGCCGCTTCGGATTTGGCCAGCGTAATGGTCAATACGCCATTCAACAGCTTGGCATCCACCCGATCCCCATTGATATCACCGGGAAGAAGGATAACCCGGGAAAAGCGTCCTGCCTCCCGTTCCCTACGATGATACCGGGCTGATTCCCCTTCTGAAGGGATGGTGCGTTCTCCCGATATGGCCAGGTTCCGGCCGGTGACTTCCAATTTGATTTCGTCGGCCTTCATTCCCGGAAGTTCGGCTCGGACATAATAATTCCTCTCGTCCTCAGTGATATTGACCGCAGGAAACACTTTGGCGGAGATCAAAGGTAAACCCGTTCTGCCCAAGATTCCGCCGGTCAGCATATCCATTTGCCGAACCATTCGGTCCAATTCTGCAAAAGGATTCCTCCATCCAGTGGACGGAAAACCGAACATTCTTCTGGCGATCATGACATGTCCCTCCTTACCGATAGTTGTTGCATGTTTCTTCCTCTGCCGTTCTTTTAAAAATTGTTTTGGCCGCCCATTGTACTTAAATCGGGCAGCGGATTAAAATGACAGGTATATTACTAATTGCATTTTTGTAAATAAAGTAATATGACCGGGTTGCTTGTCAAGGGAAACGATGCAAAATTTTGGTGAGCCCTCGGGTAAGCCCTTCGCCCGGGTGGTTTGAAAGAGAACTCATGGCCGATGGAGGGCCGGGGAAGGTGGTGACCATGTCGGAAAAAGGGTCTCAAAAAGGAGACGATACGCTGATTTTGCGGATACGTTCCGAGACCACGGATCGTCAATCCGTCCGCGCGACATTCAAGTTGGCGGAGGAGTTCATCGATACAGTCGGAATCCTTTCCGCGCACCTTGGGATACGTCAGAAATCCCTGTTTGATTATCTGCTTGAGGATACCGATTCACTGAAGGACTTCGTGCGTTCTCAGGAGAGGATCATGCCGGAACGGAAAAGTCGTGTTCCCAAAACCTTTGTGATCAGCCGGAAAACATTGGCTTCCCTGGACAAAATTTCACGGGAGATGGGAATTTCCCGGGACGATCTGGTGGAATATGCGATCCTGAGGCTGTTGCCAATTCTTCTGAGGGAGCGGCGTCAACAGCGGAAACGGGAGGATGCCCTGGCGCGGATTGGGTTCCAGTATCACCGGTTTGTGGAATTGCGGGTGGAAGTCGAAGGGATCGTTGGGAATGATGATCCAATCGTTGGTTTTCTGGATGAAGTCATGGGATTGTATCGGAACGCATACAATGATATGGAAATGATCGTTCAAAAAGGAAAAAAAATTATTGAATTGCCGCTCGAACGATTCAGGGGGTAGGTACCCGGCATGATCGAAAACCTCGATGAAACCATTTCGGTCCGGCATCCGATCCGGTTTAAAATTTTTATGGTCAGCTTGATTCCGACCATCGCGCTTCTGGCTGCCGCATTTTTGAACCACCAGTATCTGAACACGTTGGGAAAAAGCCAGGAGCAGATTCTGTCTCAAAATTATAAAAGCATCCGGGCGGCGCAGGAATCCCGAAAAATCTTGGAGGAAATTCGGAACGGAATTTATTCCCGTGCATCCGAAAAATCCCCCGGCTTGGCTGTTTCGGCTGACATGTTGAGACTTATTTCCAGCCAGCTGGATGTCTGCCAGGACAACATCACCGAGGTCGGAGAAAAAGACATCGTCGAGGATCTCTTATACCGCATGGATGGGTTTCAGAAAATTTTTGGATCCTTTTCGGGTTTCAGCCGAGATCAGGGAGGCCATGCGGCTGCCATTCTGGACATGACTGCCGGTATGATCTCGCGGATCGACCAGTTGGTCGAGATCAATGAAGAGGCCATGGAACGGGCGGATGTGGAGACGCGATTGCTTGCCGAACAGGCTCAGCGAAACGCTGCCGTTCAATTCGGTATCATCATCACGGCCATTCTGGTTTTGAGCTATTTTCTCTCGTATCGAATCGCCGAACCGATCATGAAACTGGCCGGCCGGTTATCGGAAACCCGAAGCGGGCCCGGCGGTTATCCTTTGATTCCGGCAAACACCTCCGATGAAATCGGATTTCTCACCCACTCGTTCAATCAACTGTTCGACCGTTTGCATCAGTATGACCGTCACCGGGAAGAAATATTGGCTGCCGAAAAAGAAAAGGTGCGGCGTGCCGAAGAGGCCAAAGGAAGATTCATTGCGGATATATCCCATCAATTGAAGACTCCTATGACATCTCTTGGCATGAGCATCGGAATGCTGTGCGATCGCGGAGACCGCCTCTATCCCGACAAAAAAGAAAAGCTTCTGGAAACGGCTCGTGAGGATTGCGGCCGACTTGCCGCTTTGATCAATGAACTGGTCGATTTGTCCCGGCTGGAAGCCATGACGACACCCCGAAACAAGGAGAAACTGGATATCTCCCTGGTTGTTCGGGAAAGCCTGGCGCCCCTCGTGAAGCAGGCGGATGGCCTGGGCATATCCATTCGGGTGGAAATGTCTCGGGATTTGCCTCCGATCACCATCGATTCATTTCGGTTTCCCTGGATTCTGACCAATCTGGTCGGAAACGCTCTCCGGTATACGGACCGGGGAGGAAACATTTCCCTCCGGATCTGGGAACAGGAGTCCAGGTTTTATTTTCGGTGTGCCGATACTGGATGTGGTATTTCGCCCGAATACCTTCCCAAAATTTTCGATCGGTTCACCCAGTTCTCCGAACGGGGAAAAAGTGGAACGATCGGGCTGGGTTTGGCGATCGTCAAAGACATCATTGAGCAACATGGCGGCGATATCCAGGTTTCCAGCAGAATTGGGGAAGGTACTGTGTTTACTTTCTGGATACCAGTTTCCGGTGGAGGGGGGAATGAAAAAAGCGTTACTCATCGATGACGACCGGAATATCCTGACAACATTGGAAATGTACCTGGAGGACAGCGGTTTTGAAACACAGACCGCGTCAACGGGCAAAGAGGGGTTGGAAGCATGTTTTCGCATGAACCCCGATCTGGTGTTGCTGGATATGAAGCTTCCGGACCGCGATGGACTGGATGTTCTCCGAGATATCATTTCATCCGGGGTACGAACCCAGGTGTTGATGATCACCGCATATGCCACGATAGAAACGGCTGTGACAGCGGTTCGGATGGGTGCCTTCGACTATCTTCCCAAACCCTTTGTTCCGGGGCAGCTGGACCTGGTACTCGAAAGGCTGAGGCGGTTTCATGCCATGGAACAAGAAATCGCGTCGCTGAAAGGGATTTTCTCGGAAGGAGGGATCCTGACCAGAAATGTCCGGATGCAAAAAATCCTTCGGATTTCCCGCCAGGCGGCGGATTCAGAGGCTTCCGTTCTGATCAGCGGGGAAAGCGGTACCGGCAAGGGATTGCTGGCACGCCTCATTCATGACTGGAGCCCCCGATCCAAAGGCCCTTTCGTTACCGTGGATTGCGCCGCCTTTCAGGAAAATCTCCTGGAGAGCGACTTGTTTGGGCACGTGAAGGGATCGTTTACCGGGGCTATCCGGGATAAGGCCGGAAAACTTCCACTTGCCTCCGGGGGAACCGTTTTTCTGGACGAGGTGTCGGAAATCCCTCCTGCGGTGCAGGGAAAGCTGCTTCGTTTTATTCAACATCGGGAATTCGAGCGGATCGGCGACCCCAGACCTCATAGCGTGGATGTTCGTATCATTGCGGCAACCAACAAGGATTTGGAAGAACGGGTTCGGGAAGGGGTGTTCCGGGAAGATCTGTATTTCCGGCTGCATGTGTTGGAATTATTTCTGCCGCCTCTTCGGGAGCGGCCCGAGGATATCGGGCTGTTGGCGGAACATTATCTGGAACACTCGACCCGTCTGAACCACAAGCCGGTTCGGAGCATTTCCCCGGAGGCCTTGCAGCTTCTTCAGAGATATCCGTGGCCTGGAAACGTTCGTGAACTGATCCATGCCATGGAACGATCCGTGATTATGACACGCAATTCCCGGATTCTTCCAGATGACCTGCCTCCTGCCATTACGGATTTTCATCCGGCCATGGCAAAGGATCAACCGTTTCGAAGCCTGGCGGAGGTGGAAAAGAGCCATATTGAAACCGTGATTCTTCATACGCGCTCCCTGGAGGAAGCTTCCCGGGTGCTGGGTATCGATCCGGCGACATTATGGCGGAAACGAAAAAAATACCAGATGGATTGAGCTTGCATTCCGCAATGACCGAATCTTGCAGAATTCACGGAAAACCCTTCGAATGAAGCATTGAGTTGCCTATCCTATAGATATTACATGATTTTATAGCTACATATCCATTGGCCTCCGATTTGCTTTTGCTCAGATATCGAATGGCCTGAAGCGGGAAACCACGAGGTGGTGTGTTTGCATTCCCTGGAATAGGAGGCATGGTTGTGGCTATTGTAACCGATGATTCTCTGTTGGTATATTCGATGGATGAACGGGCATGTATCTGTCCCTCCCCGGGAGTGACTGTGTCCCGGAACCGGAAGATCTGTTGGGACGAGGTGTTCGGGAATTTTTTTTCTCTGATCGTAATCGTATGCAAATCCCGAGAGATTACCGAAAGACAAGTTGCCGTTCGAACCTGTCGGGACCTCTTGACGTACACTCCCGGCAGCCAAAACCGGGTTCTGGTTTCCATCGATGCGTTGCACCGGGAAATGGTCCTTCAACTGAAAGAAATCGGTGTTAAATGGATGGCGCAAAGGTCCAGAGAAGATAGGGTGGATCCTATATGCCTCCTGAAACAGGTACAACGGAACGATCCATCCATCCGAACGGATTGCCTGCTCGATCGGATGTGCCCCTATCTGCATTATCGATCAATAGACAGCCATCGGGAATGGATCAGCTGCCGTGGATACCGGGATCGCATGGTTTTGGGTGGCAGGCGGCTGCATGAGGTGTGTGAGACCCTGGAACACCGGCACTGTGAATACCTTCTTCATCCAAGGACCCGGATATGACCTGGGGCAACCGGTTGCTCAAGCTTCACCCGGCAGTCTGGGTGGTGGGCAGTTTTCTGATGCTCATCACCGTTGGAACGATTCTGTTGATGCTTCCGGTATCCAGCGTTTCCAGCCGAATCTCCTGGATCGATGCCCTGTTTACCGCCACATCCGCCGTATGTGTCACCGGATTGACGGTTGTCGATACCGGAAAATGGTTTACGGTTTTCGGTCAGATCGTTATTCTGGCACTAATACAGGTCGGTGGTCTGGGTGTGATGACGATTTCGGTTACCTTATTTCATTGGCTGGGCCGATCGGTATCATTCCGCCACCGAATGGCCATGCAGGAAGCGTTCAGCCATACGCCGAGAAAGGATCTGTATTCTCTGCTACAGGCCATCATGATGTTTACCGTGGTTTCGGAACTCCTGGGGGCTGTCTTTCTGACTTGGATCTGGAGCCGATGGTATCCGCTGGACCAGGCTGTCTACCTGGCGGTTTTCCATTCGGTTTCCGCATTTTGCAATGCCGGATTTTCCCTGTTTTCCGACAGTCTGGTCGGATACCGAAACGTGGTTTCCGTGAACCTGGTGGTCTGTATCCTGATTGTAATGGGCGGCATCGGGTTTCCGGTAGTCTATGACATGGCTCGATATATCCGATCCCGGTCCGGCGGCCCGCACCGGCACAAGCTTTCGGTGCAGACCAAAACGGTCCTGACGACAACAGCCATCTTGGTTATCGGTGGGGCAATTCTCTTTTGGTGGCTGGAGCAGAGTTATACCTTGGAAAACAACCGAGCGGGGAATCAGGTTCTCCAGGCACTGTTCCAATCGGTTACCAGTCGAACGGCGGGCTTCAATACGTTGGATTTGTCGCGCCTCGGCCATGCAGGAACCATGCTCCTGATTGTTCTAATGTTTATCGGCGGCTCACCGGGCTCCTGTGCCGGTGGGATCAAGACCACGACAGTGGCAGTGCTGTGGGTTTCCGCGCGTTGCCGGTTGCAGGGGACCTATCCACCGCACCTGTTCAAAAAAACCATGAATGACGCCAATATATTGAAAAGTCTGGCGATTGCCGGATTGTCGGTATTTTGTGTCGGGATTGTTTTTTTTCTGATGTTGATTTCCGGACAGGATGCCCGAATTCAGCAACTCTCGGACCTGGATCCCTTTCGGGTACTGATGTTCGAGGTGGTTTCGGCCTTTGGAACCGTGGGGCTTTCCATGGGGGCGACGTCGGTGATCGATCATTGGGGAAAAATGCTCCTGATTACTATCATGCTGATCGGACGTGTCGGGGTGGTCAGTATCGCCTATGCCCTGATGATGAATGGAACCAAAACCGGCATTGAATACGCCGAAGAAAATATCATGGTGGGATAAACCATATGAAAACCAAACGGTTTGCCGTGATCGGATTGGGCAAGTTCGGGTTTACCGTAGCCAAAACCCTGTTCGAGGAGGGGCACGAGGTGGTGGCCATTGATGAAAACCGTAACCGCGTGCAGGAAATCGATCCCTATTGTACGGAGGCGATTGTCATGGATGCCTCCGACAAAGATAAGCTGAAGGCTCTGGGATTGGATGAGATGAACGGGGTGGTGGTCAGCGCCGGAGAAAAAATCAGCAATAGCATCCTGATTTGTTTGCACCTCCATGAGATCGGGGTCAAAAAGATTTTGGTGAAAGCCATCGACGACGATCATGAGAAAATCCTTCGGAAGGTCGGCGCTACGGAAATTATCCGGCCGGAAATGGCGATGGCCATTCGGGTGGCCCAGGGGCTTTCCAAACCGAATATCCTGGATTTCATTCCGCTGGCCGAGGACTACAGCCTGCTTCAAGTGGATCCTCCCCGGGCGTTTATTGGAAAATCCCTGGCGGAGCTGAATCTGCGGGCCAAGTATAATATCCATATCATTGCCATCAAGGAATACGTTCCAGAGAATTTTGTACTGGTACCGCCGGCCGGATTCGTGATCAAAGACAGCGATGTACTGATTATGCTGGGAAAGGCCCAGGATATCCATCGTATCCGGGAGTTGCGGTGATGCGGAAGGTTTAGGGTGTTCAGCCGCCCCTGTTTCGGCTTTCCGGCGGAAAGGCTGGTACACCCTTTCGGGTTGGGCCAGGGTTGACAATTTTTTCCTTCACCCTGGTGGGGTTGGGTCAGGCCCA
>CAZTKB010000017.1:0-22006 GCA_964614125.1 uncultured Desulfobacterales bacterium
GGGGGGAGATTCCGTCGAAATGGACCGAGACAACCGACCGGTTTGGATGAACCGACCTGGCCGTTGTCGCTGTCCGATCCGGCGGGTGCGGCATCCTCAGACAGCTTTTCCTGCAAGAAAGGCGGAATAGGTCCCCCGTTCCGGCTTTCCGGCGGAAAGGCTGATCCTCTTACGGGCTGAGCCAAGGCAAATAATTTTTCACCTTCACCCTGGTAGGCTGGGCTAGAGCTAATAATTTTTCCCTCCCCACTGGTGGAGGATGGCTCAGGCACACAAATTTATTCCCTCCCCACTGGTGGGGGAGGGTCAGGGTGGGGGGGAATAAAAGCGGGGCAGGCGGCCGTTATGAAACACGTCTGGCATGGTTGGGCACGGCGAGCCGTGCCCTGGAGGGAAAGCAGGTTTAGCGCCCGAATACAGAGAGCAACGGTTGCCCGACGAAAACGCAAAAAACAAAGGGGTTCAGTAATGGGGTATTGTAGAGGGAAATTACCCGTGTTGCAGATGGCGGATCACGTGCCCCAACTCCGGGAAAATAAGCTGGTTGCATGCCAGTTTACAGGCCGCGAGACTGCCAGGCATGCAAAAAACGGCGGTGTTTCGGACAATTCCCGCGGTGGCACGGGATAAGATCGCCGCCGAATCGATATCCTCATGACTGAGCATGGCGAACAACGTCCCGAACGCCGTTAACTCCTTGGAAAAAAAAGGCTTCACCGCCTCAATCGTGACATCCGAAGCGCTGATACCTGTCCCTCCGGTTATCAGGATCGCATCGGGCTCATGCTCCGCCAGAATTTTCTCCAACATACCGGTAATGGCCTCCACATCGTCCGGTACCACGACATGGGCCGCCACGGTATGGCCTTCCTTCTTCAAATTCCGGCTGATCCAGGCGCCGCTTTTGTCTTCTTCCAGGGAGCGGGTGCTGGACACGGATATCACCGCTGTTTTCAACGTTTTCGGTGCATCCGCCTTATGCGTTCCGGTTCCCATCGACATCCTCCGCCTGCAGTGTAACTTGGTCCACCAGGTCTTTTTCCGAAAACATGACATTGATTGTTTCCGAACGACGGGTTGCCACAAATTTTCCGACATAATTGGCCTGAATCGGTAATTCCCGGTGCCCCCGGTCGATCATGACCGCCAGTTCGATCCGATCCGGTCTTCCGAAATCAATCAGCGCGTCCATCGCGGCCCGAACGGTCCGCCCGGTAAACAGAACATCGTCTACCAGTATGACCTGGCAGCCATCGATCGAAAACGCGATTTCGGTGGCCTGAATCACCGGATGGCTCCCGATGCGGGTCCAATCATCCCGGTACAGGGTGATGTCCAGGACGCCGACCGGAAGGTCCGCCCCTTCCACAGCCAGAATTTTTTGTTGAATCCGCCGGGCCATGAATACCCCCCGGGTCTGAATCCCTACCAGAACCAGATTGGAAGCGCCTTTATGGATTTCCAATATTTCATGGGTCATCCGGGTCAGGATCCGATCGATATCCGATTCATCCAACAGAATTCGAGAATTTTCCATGACTTTCTTTCTGCGCATCTTCTATGGAAGAAGCAGGTACACACACGCCGCATCGGGAACAGTTCCAGATCGGGCAGGGTAAGCCGGGTTTGGCCTTGATCGCTTTCCGGTATTCCATTTCCAGCCAGGATCGATGGATTCCATGATCAATGAAATCCCAAGGCAACACCTCATTCAATTTTCGCTCCCGAAACGCAAAAAACTCATGGGGCATATCGGCCTCCTTGAAAGTACGTGCCCAGTTCCACCGACATTTTTCCGCCAAAACCAGGATGTCCGCAACTCGACGGTCCCCCCTGGAAAGCACGGCCTGAACCACCGCATCCCGGATATTTCCGCAAGACGCCCGCACATTGGCCATCCGGTTCAGTCCGGGCAGAATCCGCCGGGCTTTTGCTTGGAGGACATGGGAATGATTCATGCCCACCCATTGAAACGGGGTACTGGCTTTGGGCACGAAGGGATGGATGCTGACGGTGATTTCACCGATCCTCC
The DNA here is from genome assembly GCA_964614125.1 of uncultured Desulfobacterales bacterium. Classification (GTDB taxonomy): domain Bacteria; phylum Desulfobacterota; class Desulfobacteria; order Desulfobacterales; family Desulfatirhabdiaceae; genus UBA4064. Next base: position 2,033 of record CAZTKB010000017.1, read on the forward strand.
GGCGACTTCGGCTGGCCCTCAGAAAGACGTCTCTCACTCGCGCAACCAGTTGAACGACAGCCTCCACATCCTCCATGGTTTCGGTCGGCAACCCGATCATAAAATACAGCTTCAGATTGGGAACGCCGGCATAAACCAGTTTTTCTGCGGCCAGAAGAATATGTTCCTCGGTAATCCCTTTGTTGATGACCTTTCTCATCCGCTCCGATCCGGCGTCCGGCGCCAGTGTCGCGGTCTTCACTCCGTTTTCGATCATGGCTCCGATCAGGTCATCCGTAATGGAATCCGCCCGAAGAGAACTGAAGGACAGATCGAGTCCCAAGTCATGACCGGTGTGACACAGTCGGGAAAGATCCGGCAGGTCGGATATCGCCGCTCCGACCAGTCCGATCCGATTGGTTCGTCCGGCTCCCAGGCGCAGCAGATCTTCCAGGATTTCCGGGCTCCGGTATCGCGGGGGGCGGTAAATATATCCCGCGGTGCAGAAGCGGCACCCATGAACACATCCACGCCCTGTTTCGATCAGAAAAGAATCCGCAAACGGAGAATCGGAGGTCAGTATCTGGCTGTAAGCGGGAAACCGGTCCACGTCCGACACATACCGGCGGGGAATCCGGTCCGGAACCCCGTCTTCGGCAATCCGGGACCGGATGGTTCCATCCTCATGATAGGTCACCCGATATAATCCGGGAACATAGGCTCCGGAAATTTCATGGGCCATCCGGTGCAGCAAATCCTGTCGGGAAGCCGCCTTCCGTAGGAGAGTATACACGAATTCGGGCAGAAGTTCCTCTGCTTCTCCCAGAAGGAATACATCCACAAACGGCGCCAGAGGCTCGGGGTTCAAGAAACAGGCAACCCCCCCCGCCACGACCAGGGGATAGGAATCATTCCGTTGTTTGGCGAAGAATGGGATTCCCGCTGACCGGAACATTGCCAGAACATGACGGAAATCGTTTTCAAATGAAATGGAAAAAGCCGCCACGTCAAAGTCGGTCAGCGGTCGTCCGGATTCCAGGGATATCGGGGGGCGCCCGTCCTCCGGGAGAAACATCCGCTCACAGACAACCTCTTCCATTTCATTCCACAACCGATACACCGTCTGAAAACCCAGATTGGAGATTCCAACCGAATAGGCATTCGGATATATCAGTGCGATCGCAAGCCGGCCGACCCAGGATTTATGCACCGCCCCGGACTCGCTCACCCGAGATGAATCCGCAATCGGCCTCCGGTTCCTCCCCACCGGGCCTAATCCGCCTTTCTTCTCAGAAACGTCGGCATTTCCAGATCGTCATCGTCAAAAGTTCCGGTTCGGATGACCGGGATATCCTCCGCCGGGCACTCCGCCGGAGCCGCTGATTTTTTTCGGATGAACGTCGGCTCATCCAGACCGTCGAAACCACCCATTTCCTCGGGAGTCAGATCCCGGACCTTTCCTGCCCGGTAATCCTGTATAGGCGCCACCCGCAAATTCCGGATGAGCTGCGGCTTGGCAACCGCCTGCCCGATACCGGTCGCAATCACGGTCACCCGCATTTCATCCCCCAGATCGTTGTCGAAAATCTGACCCCATATGATCTCGGTATTGGAGTTGTTCCCGATTTCCCGGTAAATCCGTTCCGAAGCCTCGGTCATTTCCTCCATGGTGATGTCCATGGAACTGGTGATGTTCATCAACACACCGCTGGCACCGGAAATGGACATGTCTTCCAGCAGGGGGTGGGATATGGCCTTTTCCGCGGCCTCGAGGGCACGATTTTCTCCGCTGGCCACTCCGATGCCCATCAGTGCCATCCCCGAACGGGACATGATTTTCCGGATATCCTGAAAATCCAAATTGACATATCCGGGAACATAAATCAGGTCCGTAATGCCTTTGACCGAATTCAGGAGAATTTCATCCGCCTTTTTGTACATATCGATCATTTTGGTGTTTTTGGACGCCAATCCCCGCAGACGGTCATTGGGAATGACAATGACGGTGTCGGCAACCTCGCGAAGGGCCTCGATTCCTTCCTCGGCAATACGTAACCGGGGTTTCCCTTCGAAGGAAAACGGTTTCGAAACCACGGCCACGGTCAGGATATCCATATCCTTGCAGTACTGCGCGATGACAGGTGCCGCCCCTGTTCCCGTGCCACCGCCAAACCCGGCGGCAATAAACACCATATTGCTTCCTTCCAGCATACTCCGGATCGCCTCCTCGCTTTCCAGCGCCGCTTCTCTTCCTTTCTGGGCGTCCGCACCGGCTCCCAAGCCGTTTTCGCCCAGCTGAAGCTTTACCGCCGCCCGGGAAATACCCAAGGCCTGCCGATCCGTGTTAGCCGCTATAAAGGTCACTCCCTGCAGGTTGGCGTCAATCATATTATTGACGGCATTCCCTCCCGCACCACCAACTCCGACAACCTTGATCACCGCATTTTTCTCATTCTCGACATATGTAATCGTCATGGCCCCCCCTGTGTATGATGAAAAAACGTATCGTTTGATGCAATCTTTTTGAAAATCCCGAGAAACCCGGGGTTACACCGCCTCTTTGAACCAGTTTGCCATCCGGTTGAATATTCGGGAAAAGATGTGTTTGTCTTTCATCCGAAATTTACGGTTTTTCTGATGCCGGGCTCCGTACAACACCAGCCCGACACCGGTGGCATACATGGGGTTGTTAACCACATCCACCAGCCCGCTGATTCTTAACGGATGCCCCACCCGAACCGGCAGGCTGAAAACTGCCTCCGCCGCCTCCACTGCGCCGGGCAGCAGCGCAGATCCTCCGGTGATCACGACCCCGGACCCTGCGGAAACCACCTCATCCATTCCGGCGCGATGAATCTCTTTCCGGAGAAGACGAAACATTTCGTTCATCCGCATTTCCAAAATTTCCGCCAAAATCTGTCGAGGAAGAGTTCGAGACTTCCGGCCGCAGGTACCCTGAATCGTGATCATATCCTCTGCCGTGATTCCCTCGGAAAAACAGGTTCCATGGGTCTTTTTGATCATTTCCGCTTCTGCCAGGGGTGCCCGGATGCCGATGGCGATATCATTGGTCAGGTTGTTGCCTCCCAACGGAAGAACAAAGGTATGCCGAATGTTGTTGCCGCTGAAAATGGCCATATCCGACGTGCCGCCGCCGATATCGACCAGTACCACTCCCTGGTCTTTTTCCTCCTCGGTCAGAACCGCTTCCGCCGATGCAATGGATTGCAAAACGATATCGTACACATCCAAGCCGGAACGATTGGCGCATTTGATAATGTTATGCACGGAGGAAACTGCTCCGGTTACAATATGGATCTTGGCTTCCAAGCGGACTCCGGACATCCCCACCGGATTGGAAATACCGCTCTGATCATCCACCAGATATTCCTGCGGCAGGACATGGATCACTTCCCGGTCCAGCGGGATGGCTACAGCCCGTGCCGCCTCTTTGACCCGCTCGACATCTGCAGCATTGACCTCCCTTCCCTTGATCGCGATAATACCCCGGCTGTTCAAGCCCATGATATGACTGCCGGCGATTCCGGCATATACCGACTTGATCTCGCTTCCGGCCATCATTTCGGCTTCTTCCACCGCTTTTTTGATGGATTCGACCGTCGATTCAATATTCACGACAACACCCTTCCGCAATCCCACAGAAGGAGTGGTGCCGATTCCCACCACATGAATGTCACCCCCGTCCACTTCTCCGACAACCGCGGAGATCTTGGTTGTACCTATGTCCAGCCCAACAATCATGTTTTCTTTTTTGGGCATTCTATACATCCTCCCTGTGGTCGCCGATCATGCCGCTGTCAGGCACAGCCAGGCGAACCACGATCCGCCGAATATCGGTCAGGTCGACCATTTCGACGGGATCGGTCATATGCGTGTTGATGAAGTATCCGATCAATGACTCCAGCGATCGGAATTTTTCAGGAAATCCATCCATCCCCAGCCGAATGGAATGAATTCTCCTGCCGCGAATCGGCTCACCGACAATAACCGTTATCCCCGCATGTCGGTCAACGGAAATCCGCTGAATGATTCGGTTGGGAATCAGGCATTCCGGCTGCCTGCTCATTTGTACCAGATTTTTGGCTGCAGAAAAAGCGGGAAATTCCGGCATGTTTTTCCCCGCCAGGTCGGTCAGCTCCAATCCCGAGATCAGCGGAAGTCCGGCACATTCCGCCTCTTCTGCCTCTTTGAAAACCCGGCCTTCTCCATCCAACAGATATCGTTTTTCCACTTCCAGAATCGCCAGAGGCACATGTTCCTGAATCTGCACGAACAGGCGATCGGGTAATTCGCGAATCACCTCCGCTTCCCGGATCCAGGGATGATCCAAAAGCCGTTTCCGGGCAGCCAGGCGATTGATGGCCAGAACATTCGGACTGTCGTCGATTTGAGCCGTCCGAAGAATTTCCTCCTGCGTGAGCCTCTGGTTCCCCCGGATTTCGACCATCGGTGTTCGAAAATAATCGCAATGTATGATCAAGTCATGGATGGCAATCAACATGACGCTCAGCAAAGCCGAGCCAAGGATCCCGGCCACCATCCGGCGGGCTCCAAACCGATAGCGGTCCTTTCGGATTTTCCGAAGTTGGGATTGTCGCAGATATCGATGGATCCATACTTTCATGACGGCCTGCGGTATGTTGAGGGAAACGTGCTTTTTCGGCCAAAAGCCTACAGAACGATCAGCTCGTTTTCCAACAGAATGTGAAATCGTTTTTCCACCCGTCGGCGGATCTCTTCCATCAGAAAAAGAATATCCGACGCTCGGGCGTTTCGGGAGGTGACAATGAAATTGGCATGTTTTTCCGAGACCCTGGCCCCCCCGACAGTCAATCCTTTGAGTCCTGCCTGGTCGATCAACATTCCGGCAGGACTTTCCGGTGACGGATTCCGAAACACACACCCCGCGCTGGGCTGACCCACCGGCTGAGATAACTGCCGCAACCGTCGCAACCGGATGGATTCGGCCGCCAGTTTCTCCGGATTTCCGGGTGCCACCCGAAACTTCCCGGAGAGAAACACCATCGGGCCGGACACGGCAGCTTCGCATTCAACGGTCAAATGGCGGTAGGAGGCTTTCCATTGCCCGGAGCGTAATTCCCGGGTCTCTCCGGTAGAAGTCATGATTCGAATGGAATCCAGAACATCGCTGATCCACCGGCCGGCTGTTCCCGCGTTTCCACGGATCGCGCCTCCGACGGTTCCGGGAATGCCCTCCAGAAACTCAACTCCCTCCCATCCGTTTTTCCGGCAGCATCGAACCAGCGCATGAAGCATCGCCCCGGCACCTGCTTCAATCCGGGCCATATCCCCGGGAATGGCAACAATTTGTCGGCAGCATCGGTTCAACCGGATGACCGCCCCATGTATGCCTTCATCCCGCACCAGAATATTGGACCCGCCGCCGATCACATAAAAGGGGATTTTCCGTTTTGAAAAGCCTCGCACCAAATCAGCCAGGCATTCCAGGGTTTCCGGTTCCGCAAAAATCTCAGCCGCCCCTCCCACCCGAAAGGTAGTATGCCGGGACATGACTTCCTCAAACCGTACCCCTGCCCCCTCGACGCCTGCCAGCCATGTCCGGATTTCAGGAGACAGGAACATGGGATATTTCCGAAAGGTGTTTTAACAGACCTTCCCCAACCTTCCACACATCTCCTGCCCCCAGGGTAAGAACCACATCTCCTTTCCGGACGATCCGGGCCAAGTGGGATATACCGTTATCCATATCCTCCAGATACGATACATCCTTATGTCCATGCAACCGAATGGCTTCGCATAAACTACGGGAATCAACCCCCTCGATGGCCGCCTCTCCTGCCGGATATATCGGCAGAACGGTCAGAACGTCGGACTGGTAAAATGCACGGGTGAACTCATCGTACAAGGCTCGGGTGCGGGTGTACCGGTGGGGTTGAAACACCACGACCTTCCGGCGATCCGGCCAGCAGACCTTGATCGCATCCAGGGTGGTCCGAATCTCGGTCGGATGGTGTCCATAGTCATCCACGACCAGAACGCCTTCCTTGTCCCCCTTGACCTCAATCCGGCGCTGTACCCCCTGCACCGTATCGAGAGCCTCCCGAATGACAGGAACCGGTATCCCCAACTCCCTTCCCACCGCGATGCTGGCCGTGGCGTTATACACGTTGTGTAATCCGGGAAGGTTCAGTTCGAATTCTCCCAGCGATTCTCCCCGATAGTCAATCTGAAAACGGGTTTTCAGGTTGTCGAATTCAATTCGTTTGGCCGTATAATCCGCCTGGGCGCTCATTCCGTAGGTCGTAAAACGTTTCTTGATTCGAGGAAGAATATCCTGCACCGCCTCGTTGTCGAGGCAGAGAACCGCCAAGCCGTAAAATGGAATCCGGTCGATAAACTTCAGAAAATTATCCTTGATATGATCCATGTCCCGGTAATAATCCAGATGCTCCCGGTCAATGTTGGTTACAACCGCGATAGTCGGCGAATAGCTGAGAAAAGAACCATCGCTTTCATCCGCTTCCGCCACGATGAAATCGCCTTTACCCAACACCGCATTCTTCCCGACGCTTTTCAGACGTCCTCCTATGACTACGGTCGGATCGAATCCCCCCTGTGCCAGCACGGAGGAAACCAGGGATGTGGTCGATGTTTTCCCATGCGCACCGGAAATGGCGACACTGAATTTCAGGCGCATCAATTCCGCCAGCATTTCGGCGCGCGGAATAACCGGCACGGATTCCCGCCGGGCCGCGAGAATTTCCGGATTGTTCTGCCCGATGGCGGTGGAAGCGACAACCACATCCGCTCCCTGGATCTGATCCTCGTGATGCCCCTGATAAACCACGCCTCCAAGCCTGCGGAGATTTTCCGTGATATCCGAGGACACGGCATCAGAGCCGGACACCCGGTATCCCAGGTTCAACAGCAACTCGGCGATACCGCTCATCCCGATGCCGCCGATACCCACAAAATGAATATGATAGGTTTTCTGATACAAGGCTCGATATCCCCGGTTGTCTATCCGTCATGAACCAAACAATTACTTTCCCATTGGAACAGACGGTAACAGTCATTCACGATTTCCCGCGCGGCATCGGGTTTTCCCATCCGCCGGGAACGAAGCGCCATGTCTTTGACCCGATCCGGATTTTCCCATAAAAACCGGATCCGCCCCGCGAGAATACGGCCGTCCAGATCCTTTTCAGCGATAACCTCCGCGGCGTTGTTTTCGGAAAGTTTCTGCGCATTCAGCCATTGATGATTGTCCGCTGCATATGGAAACGGGATCAGGATCGCGGCCCTACCCAATGCCGTTATTTCGGCGATCGTGGTCGCGCCGGCCCGGCAGATCAACAGATCCGCGCTGCGATAGCGGGAGGCCATATCATAGAAAAAAGATCCAACCTCTGCCGGAATACCCTTTTCCCGATAGACATTCCGGACAGCATCCTCATCGACGGTTCCAGTCTGATGGATGAAACGTACCGGAAACCCTTCCGGCAGAAACTCCAATGCATCCAGAACCGCCCGATTCACCGCATGCGCCCCCTGGCTTCCACCGCATACCAGGATGGAAAACAGCCGGTCCGCCACGGAGTCATCTTCGAAATCGGATCCGATCTCCGGCATGAATTCTTTTCGGATCGGATTGCCGGTATGGAGATATTTTTCGGAAATCCGGGTGGAAATATCCGACCGAAAGGAGAGATAACACCTTCGGGCGAGAGGTGCCAGTATTCGGTTGGATATACCCATGTGTCGATTCTGTTCGTGAAGAACCACCGGAATTCGCATCAGCCATGCGGCCAAACAGGCCGGGCCAGAGGTATAGCCCCCAACCCCGAACACGAGGTCTGGCTGAAACCGGAACAGGCATCCGGCCGCAATGGCTACACCGGCTGGCAACTTGAACAGGCTCTGGAGCTTTCGGATCAGGGAAAAACCTTTCAGCCCATAGGAGGGAACGGTTTCCAGACGGTATCCAGACCGGTGAAGCGCTTCGATTTCAAAGGCCTTTCCCACGCTGATGAACCGGATCTCGTTGCGGGAATCCCTTTCCCGGAACGCATCGGCGATGGCGATGCCGGGAAACAGGTGGCCTCCGGTTCCTCCACCGGCGACCACAATGCGCCGACCCCGGGAAGATAATGATGGCGGACGATTTAATTTCATGATTATCGCCTGGCAGCCGCGATATTCAAGAGAATTCCGATGGAAACCATACTGAACAGCAGGGAGGTTCCGCCGTAACTCATGAAAGGCAACGGCAATCCTTTGGTGGGGAACAGGCAGAGCGCGACTCCCATGTTGATAAACACCTGAATCGCAAGTCCTGCGGTTAAACCGGCGGCCAGAAGAGATCCCCTCCGATCCGACGCGTTGATCGCAATGACGATTCCGTTATACACGATGGTGGCATACATGACCAGAATCAGGAGAACCCCGATCAAGCCCAATTCTTCTCCGGCAACGGACAGGATGAAATCAGTGTGGGGTTCGGGAAGGTAATACAGCTTCTGAAAGCTGTTTCCAATGCCGGCCCCGGTCAACCCACCGGTTCCGAATGCCATCTGGGAATGAGTCGGTTGATATCCATAACTGGATGCATACGCCCATGGATCGAAAAACGCCTTGATCCGATCCATCCGGTAGGACGCCGAAACCATGTGGTACACACCGGCCGGAAGGATAACCATGAGCGGCATGATCAGGTGGGTCAGCCGGACACCTCCCAGAAACAAGACGGTCCAGGTCAACAGACACAGGATCGCAGCCGACCCGAAATCCGGCTGCAACATGATCAGGCCGGCGAAAAGAATCAGCATGATGGCATGCGGCAGAAAGCCGATCCAAAAGGATTCCACCCGATCCTGTTTTCGGGCCAGGGAGTACGCCAGAAAAATCACCATGACGAAACGAGCGAATTCAGACGGCTGAAATTTCAGCCATCCCAGTTTCAACCAGCGGGTCGCCCCTCCTGCGGTATGGCCCAACGGTGTGAATTTTACCGCGACCAGTAGAATCAGAGCGGTCACAACCAAGGAATACACCCAGAACCAGTTCAAGTTATATGGTATTTTTCGGGCGATCAGCATGCAAAAAAAACCGATCAGGGCCCACTGGGTCTGTTTAATCAGGAAGTATGCCTCGTTTTGATACCGGTTTTCGGCGATGGTGGACGTGGCGCTGTAAATCATCAAAAGGCCCACTCCCAACAAAACCAGCATGGGAAAGATCAGCCGGAAATCATAACTGATATTCTGGTACGCCCGCCATTTGGCCCGTGGTTCACGATTCATGCTGCAGCCTTTCCACTTCCTCGCGGAATACATTTCCGCGGTGCCCGTAGCTGGTAAACATGTCAAAACTGGCACAAGCCGGTGAAAGAAGAACGGTTTCCCCCGGGCGAGCGATCGCGGCGGCAACGGTAACCACCTCTCTCATCGATCCGGCACATGTAACCGGTGTCTTGGGCCCCAACGCCCGCCGGATTGTTTCCGAAGCTTCCCCGAGCAGGATGACGTGCCGGGCATGCCGGGAAACCGGTTCTCGAAGCGCGGGAAAGGGACTGGCTTTGTCCCGTCCTCCTAAAATCAGGATCACCGGTTTTTCGAAACATTCCAATGCCCGAATCACGGCATCCACATTCGTAGCCTTGGAATCATCGATGTATGTAACGCCGCCATAGATACCGACTTGCGTCATCCGGTGCGGAAGTCCCCCAAAATCGTTGACAGCCGACTGAATTCCTTCCGGTGTTCCGCCGGCGGCATAAGCAGCCATGGCCGCCGCACAGATATTTTCCATGTTATGAGGTCCCTGAAGCCGGGTTGGCTTCAGATCCAGGCGGAATTCCCCCCCATCCGATTTTTTGCCGTCCGGACCAGGGAGAAAAAAACGAACGGATTCGTCATCCAGACACCAGACCAAATGGTCGGAGTGGATAGCGGCATTTCCCGGCCCATTCGCATGGAAGAGATACTTTCGGGAGCGGATACGCTCCATATGGAAAGATAGCCAGGAATCCCTTGCATTCAGAATCGCGGTATCGCGGCTGGTTTGGTTTTCAAATATGCGACGTTTCGAGGCGGCATAGGACTTCATGTCCGGATACCGATCCAGATGATCCTCCGTGGTGTTAAGCAGAACCGCCACATCCGGCCGAAACGTATCAATGGTGTCGAGTTGAAAACTACTGACTTCCAAAACGATTCGGTCGGCAAAATCCTTCCGGTCCACATACCCGATCAGGGGATTGCCGATGTTACCGCCGACAAATACCCGAAACCCGGAATCCGACAGCATACGGCCCAGCAGGGCCGTCGCGGTGGTTTTCCCATTGGTACCGGTTACCGCAATCACCGGATCCTGCACCATCTGAAAGGCGAGTTCGATTTCCCCCACCACCGGCACACCGGCCTTCCGGGCGGCCTCCAACTCCGGAAGGTCATGAGGCACTCCCGGGCTGATGGCAATCAAATCCGCCTTACGGAAACTATCCAGACGATGTCCGGCCAGTTCCAAGCTCGCACCGCAGGATATTAATTCCGGAATCACCGCCTCCATGTCTTTCTCACCCGCCTTGTCCGTAGCCACTACGCGAGCTCCGTTCCGAACGAAAAACCGGGTCAGGGCCACTCCGGTCAGTCCCAGCCCCACCACCACAACCTGTTTTCCGGCAAAATCCATGGTTATTGTCCCCGGGATTATCTCAATTTCAGGGTACTGATGGCCACCAGCGCCAAAGCGACGGCGATGATCCAGAAGCGGACGATCACCTTCGGCTCCGGCCATCCTTTCAATTCAAAATGATGGTGTAACGGGGCCATCCGGAAAATCCTCCTCCCATGGGTCATTTTATAATAGCTGACCTGAAAAATGACGGAAAGAGCCTCGATGACGAACAATCCGCCCACCAGAACCAGCAGGATTTCCTGCTTGGTGACAACGGCCACGGTGCCCAGGGATGCACCCAACGAAAGGGATCCGACATCTCCCATGAAAACCTGGGCCGGATATGCGTTGAACCACAAAAACCCGAGACCCGCCCCGGCAAGTGCCCCGCAAAACACGGTCAGTTCCCCGCTGCCGGCCACATAGTTCAATTGGAGATAATCTGCAATTTTAACATGTCCAGCGACATATGCAAACACCATATACGTGACCGAGGCGATAATGGTCGGGCCGATCGCCAATCCATCCAGACCGTCGGTCAGGTTCACCGCATTGGATGTACCTACGATCACGAATGCAGCAAAGAACATGTACCCCCACCCCAAATCCGGAGACAGGTTCTTGAAAAACGGAATGGTAACCTGCGTCGAAAATTCCGGATGAATAACCAGAAGGTATCCGGCTGCCAGGCCCAGGCAGGTCTGGAGCAGAAACTTGTTTTTGGCCGTCAACCCCTTGTTTCGTTTTCGGCTCAACATCAGATAATCATCCACAAAACCGATGATTCCGAAGCCGATCGTCACCAAAAGGACCACCCAGATGTAGAAATTGGTGATATTTCCCCATAAAAGGGTGGAAACGGACAAAGAGAACAGGATCAGGGTTCCTCCCATGGTGGGGGTCCCGGCTTTGGTCTGATGCGACTGAGGCCCCTCTTCCCGGATATATTGTCGGACCTGCAGCGCCGAAAGCTGCCGAATCACCCAGGGGCCGAGAATGAAACAGATGAGAAACGCGGTGAGGCTGGCATAAATGGTACGAAACGTAATGTAACGGAATACGTTGAAAATCGAAAACGTCGAATGAAGTGGAAACAACAGTAGATAAAGCATATCGTGGTTTGCCGTAGCCTGTGGGTTGCCCGGAACGAATTCGTCCGGGATGCTGCGCGTGTAGCCTCGGATTACCTTGCTGCAACCTCATCCGGGCAGGTATCCAGCTGTCGATGGAGTTCCTGAACAACGGTTTCCATCGCCATGCCGCGTGAGCCCTTGACCAACACCCAATCTCCCGGCTGCAGAATCTCTCTCAGCCCCTCCGATAGGGCGGGCTTGGAGCCGACCCGAACCGAATCCGGACGCATGCCGGCATCCCTAGCGGCGGCGGCAACGATCCCGGCGAATTCTCCGGTCAGGAATAAGCCGGACAGGCCGGTTTCTCCGGCAATCTTTCCGATCTGCCTATGATAGTCCTTTGCCTGCTCACCCAATTCCAGCATATCGCCGAACACCAGAAATTTTCGTCCTCCGCCTGCCAAAAAATCCAAGGTTCGGATCGCCGCTTCGGTAGAACCGGGGTTTGCGTTGTAGGTGTCATCAATGATGTGAATCCGTCGGCTGGTATGGATCAGATTCATTCTCCCGGGAACCGGGCGGGCGTTTGCCAGGCCGTCCCGGATCTCTTCCGGCCGCAGGCCGGCGACATATCCGGCCGCGGCCGCAGCCAGCGCATTGTACACCATGAAACGAGCCGGAAAAGGCAGGAAAATATTCAGCGTATGTTCTGGCAAATGCAGCCGGAATCGGGTCCCATCCGCTTTCGATGTAATATCGGTGGCACGAACCAGAGCAGAGGAATCCATACCGAATCCCAACACCGGGCACGGGGCTTTCCGGGCCAGTTCCGCGACCCGGGGGTCATCCAGATTCATCACTGCCACCCCACGGGTATCCAGGCGTGACAACAACTCTCCTTTGGCTGCCATGACGCCGTCAACGGAATGGAGCCCCAGCAGGTGCGCGGGCGCGATATTGGTAATGATCCCGATGCGGGGCCGACAGATTTCGGCCAACCGGTCAATCTCACCGGGATGATTCATTCCCAACTCCAGTACGGCCCATTCATGATCCCCGGTTAATTGGAAGAGTGTGAGAGGCAGCCCGATTTGGTTGTTGAAATTCCCGCTGGTCGACAGAACCCGAAACCGGGTCCGCATCACCTCCTGGGTCAGATTTCGGGTGGAGGTCTTCCCATTGGACCCGGTTATTGCCACCACCGAAACCGGAAGCCGGTCTCTTTGAAACCGGGCCAAGTCACCCAAGGCGCGGACCGTATCCGGTACGGCGATGCAAATGACACCGGAGGTAATCCACCGGTCGACCGGTAATCTTCCGAATTTCCCCTTTTCCAGTAAAACACCCTGAACCCCGGACAAAATGACCGAATCCACAAAACGGTGGCCGTCGTGTCGCTCTCCGGGGATGGCGACAAAAAACTCCGATGAGCGTATCGTTCTGGAATCGATGGATATACCGGAAAACGTCCTATCCAGGCCGGGGGAAAGAAGATCTCCGCCGGTTGCCAGAAGAATATCCTTGATGCTCCAGTCCATGATTCCGCAGCCCTATTTTCCGGTGTGCAACGGGGGTTACCAGACAGCCGGTTTTTTAGTCTTTTTTTTCCCGGCGCCGGCTTTGGGAAAGACGGTTTCGGTTTCCAATGCCTCCATAGCGACCTTTCTGTCATCAAACGGAAATTTTTCCTTCCCGATGATCTGATAGGTTTCATGCCCCTTTCCGGCGATGAGAACGACATCCTCCACCCGGGAGGCGCGAATGGCGGCGTAAATCGCCTTCCGTCTGTCCGGTTCCACGAGATATCCCCGTTTCAAGGTGATTTTCGGAATATCCGATTTGATCGGTTTCATTTTTTCCGTGCGTACGCCAGTTTCGACTTGGCGGATGATCTCAAGGGGATCCTCAGACCGGGGATTGTCGGAAGTGATGACAACCAGATCCGACAACTTGGCGGCGATCCGCCCCATCTTCGGGCGTTTGTCCCGATCCCGATCTCCTCCGCAACCAAAAACACAAATGATCCTCCGTACGGCGATTTCCGAAAGGGCGGTCAAGACATTCAGCAGGGCGTCCGGCGTATGGGCATAATCCACGAAGACGTGCCGCAACCGATCGTTTTGAACCCGCTCCAGTCTTCCCGGAACAACGACGACCGACTCGATTCCCTCGCGAATGGTTTTTAAAGAGAGGTTCAACGCCATGCAGGCTGCAGCGGCCTCCAGGATATTTTCGATGTTGTGGTTTCCGATCAGGGGGGTTTTTACCGGAAACATGCCGGCTGGGGTGGAGATGACGGCCTGGCTTCCCTCCATATGGGTTTCCATCACGACGGGGTGAAAATGATCCTGTTCCGAAAAGCCGGTGGAAAAACCGGGAATCCGAAGCGATTGGAACAATTCCCGTCCCTTGGGATCATTGCCGTTGACCACCGCGAAGGTATGCCCCTGTTTCGGCCCCCGGGTCAGATGAAGGTCGAACAATTTTTTTTTGACCTCCCAGTAAGACTCCATGTTTCCATGGAAATCCAAATGATCCTGGGTCAGGTTGGTAAATATCCCGATATTCATCCAACAATAGTCGATCCTTCGCAAGGCGATGGAATGGGAAGAGGCTTCCAGCACGACATGTCTCACGCCGGCGTCCCACATGTCCGCCAAAATCCGCTGCAGATCCAGAGATTCCGGGGTAGTCATTGGATTGTCGAACGTTTTGCCGTTGTACCGGTAATTGAGGGTTCCGACTACTCCGACGGGAAAACCGGCTTGAGCCAGAATTTTTTCGATCAGAAACGCGGTGGTGGTTTTGCCATTGGTCCCCGTAATTCCAATAACCGTCATCTTTTCAGACGGATCGCCATAAAATCGGCTGGCCAATGCGGCCAAGGCAAGCCGTGTATCCGCCACGTGAATCACCACCGGCCCCGGAACGCCGACGACGGGCTGTTGGGAAACGACCACTGCGGCCGCACCTCGAGAGATCGCCTCCGGAATATAGTTATGTCCGTCCGCATGTACACCTACAACGGCTACAAACATTCCCCCCGGCTGTACCTCCTGAGATCGATAGTGTATGGAGGAAATCCGAATTTTTTGACCATATTCGCGAATCGCTTGCTCTAAAGGAGCCGGATGGGTCACTCCCGCGATATCGGTGACCCCCTGCAGGCAGGCCTCCGGAACGGCGTCCAGCAGCTCGGTCAGATTCACCCTTCAACCTCCCGTTGCAGTGCAACGGTAAGCCGGTTGTTCAGGGTTTCCGGCGGAATGTTCTTGTAGCCCATCAGATCCAATGCGATTTTTTTGAAAGCCGGCGCTGCGACCGTTCCGCCGTAATGCCGTTTATATGGTTCGTCGATCACCACCAGAATCACGGCTTCCGCCCGTTCCGATGGAACGAAGCCAATAAAGGAAGATACATATTTTCCTCTGGCATAGGCACCGTTTATAATTTTCTGGGCGGTTCCGGTTTTTCCGCAAACCGCGTAGCCTTCCATAGCCGCATTGACTCCGGTCCCACCCGTCGTAATCACTTCCTGCATCATCCGCCGGACAGCCTGCGCGGTCTCCGGGGAGCAGGCCTGGCGGATCTTGACCGGGCGGAATTCCTGGACGATCCGGCCTTCCGGATCCACAACCGCCTGTATCAATTGGGGTCTCATCAGGACCCCTCCATTGGCCAGAGCGGCAGTTGCGGCAACCATCTGAACCGCGGAAACCGAAATACCCTGGCCGAAAGCGATGGTTCCGGCATCGATTTTCCGCCATTTTTTGTAATGAGCCAGCATACCGGGGGACTCTCCGGACAGCGCCAAACCGGATCTGTCACCAAAACCGAATCTTTTCAGAGAATTATACAGTGTTTCTTCCCCGATCATCTGTCCGACTTTCACTGCCCCGATATTGCTGGAAAATTTGACGATCTCCTGAAGAGTCAACATCCCGTAGGAATGCGTATCGTGGACCGTACTCCCGCCAACCCGATAGGCCCCGTTTTCACAAAAAAACTGGGTCTGCGGTTTGCAATAGCCGGATTCCAACGCGGCTGCGGCACTGAATATTTTCATGGTCGAACCAGGTTCGAAGGGATCCGTGACGGCACGGGGACGCCACAAGTTCCTGTCAAAATCGCCATGAGTGTTGATATTGAAGGCCGGATAATGGGCCATCGCCAAAATCGCTCCGGTTCTCGGGGACATTACCAGTGCCATGCCGGATTGCGCACTGAATTCAGTTACCGCAGTTTCCAGCGCCTTTTCAGCACTGTGCTGAATCATGGCGTCAATGGTCAATACCAGGTTCTGCCCGTTGTAGTCCGGAATACTGGTCGTTTCCGCCTCGAAACTTCTGCCGAGAGCGTCCCTGCGAACCTTGATCGTATCCTGATAGCCTTTCAACACCTCATCATAGGTGAGCTCGACACCGGCCAGACCCTTGTTGTCGATATCGACAAAGCCCACCACCTGCGCGGCCAGGTTTTTTTGGGGATAATACCGTTTATGCTCGGATTTGAACACCACCCCGGGAAGTTCGGCTGCCCGGACCCGGTGGATCTCGGCCGGGGTCACCTTCCGTTTCACCCATACAAACGGGCGACGGGAAGACATGGCTGTTACCAGTTCTTTTTTGGGAATACCCAAACATTCGGAAAGGATCGCGGCGGTTTTTGCCGTATCGTTCACCTGTCGGGGATGCACTCCGATGGATTCGGCATCAATACTGACGGCCAAATGCCTCCCCGCCGCATCGAATATGGTCCCCCGTTTTCCCGCATAGACGAATTCCTTCTCGTACTGGCCCAGGGCCTTCTCGGCCAGCCGATCGCTGATGACGAATTGGTAATAGAATGCTTTTCCCCCGATGATGAAAAAGGCGAGAAAAAACCCCCAGCCAAGAAAACGTATGCGGTTCCGAAAACAATGATGGTCTTGGATTCTCATGGGAGTATATACATCCGTTCCGGGTTGGGTAGTTCCAGGCCAAGCTTCTCCCGGGCAATGGTCGCAATGCGTTCAGGAGATCTCAATCGAGACAGCTCGACCCGAAGATTGTTTTCGAGCGCGGTCATACTTCGCTTGGTTTCCATTTCCCGCGTCGTTTCATATCCGATTTGAACACAGCGATTACGGCACCAGGCAAACACCATCGCCTCCATGACCAATATCCCCAAAAGGATCACCACGACCGTCATTCGATAATCGCGTTTTTCTGTGGATTCGTGTGAGGCCATCGGTGTACCCATCATGTTTCCAAATTACAATTTTTCGGCCGCCCGGAGCCGCGTGCTTCTGGCCATCGGATTGTTCCGAACTTCGTTCTCCGAAGGCCGGATAGCCTTGCGGGTAACGGCTTTCATGACCGGCCGGCGATGGCACCGGCATACCGGAAAATCCGGAGGGCATGAGCATAACCCCTCCCAATTTCGAATCCAATTTTTCACAATCCGGTCTTCCAGGGAATGAAAAGACAGAACACACAACCTGCCTTCGGGATTCAGCATTCCGGGGACCATTTCCAATAACCGGTTCAGACGGTCCAATTCCTGGTTCACCGCAATCCGGAGGGCCATGAAAACCCGAGTGGCGGGATGAATTTTCCCCCCGAATCGAGCCTTGGGCGGAATCGCCTCACAGACGATATCGGCCAGTTGTCCACTGGTTCGAATCGGCTGCCGCTCCCGTATCGCCACGATCCTTCTCGCGATGGCCCGGGAGCGCCGTTCTTCCCCCAAAGAAAAGAAAAGGTCCGCCAGTTCCTCTTCCGAATACTCCCGGACGATTCTCTCGGCTGTCCATTCGTCCCGGATATCCATCCGCATATCCAAAGGTTCTTCCCGCTGAAAGCTGAATCCTCGCCTGCTTCCCTCCAGTTGGTGGCGTGAAAGCCCCAAGTCCATTAAAATTCCGTCCACGGCAGGTATGGATTCCTGGGCCAACACGCCGGGCAGTTCGATATAATTGGTATGGAAGATATGCACCCGGGAACCGAACATTTTCAGCGCCTCTCTCGCATGAAGCACCGCATCCTCATCCTGGTCCAATCCGATCAGACGCCCGTTTGTTCCCATGGACCGGCAAATGGCCGCGGAATGCCCCGCTCCACCCACCGTGCAATCGACATAGATCTTTCCGGGCCGGATATTCAGATAGTGGATTGCTTCATCCGGCATCGCACTGGGATGGGGAACGAACACGAACTACAGTCCGAGAGAGGCGATATGATTCCGGACATCATCCTTCTGATAATCCGCCTCCCACTGTTCATTTTCCCGGTCCCAATTGGCTTTGGACCAAACCTCGCAATGATCCAGGACACCCACCAGAACGATATCCCGGCTCAGTTCCGCGTATTCCCGCAAGGAGGGGGGGATCAGGATTCTTCCCTGGCGATCACAGGTGCATTCGAAGGCCGCTCCGATAAACATCCGCCGAAAACGACGCATGCTTTCATCCTTTTCGGCCCGGGACAGTATCCGGTTTTCGATTTTGCTCCATTCCGGAAGGGTGTACACCACCAGGCAACGATCCAGCCGGGAAATCATGGTCGCGTCGCTACCGCTGGCGCGGATCACATCCCGAAACCGGGTCGGCATGATCACCCTGCCTTTTTCATCGATGGTATGAAAACTGGAGCCCCGAAACACTTTCCCCCCTTTTTCTCCACTTTACTCCACGTTACTGCGATACAAAACCATTTTTTACAGGTTGTCAAGAAAAAACTTGTATTCGGAAAAATTCCATGGGGATACAGAAAATCTTCGGTTTCGGAACCGGGGGATCTCCGGAGACAATCAATTTTATAAAATGGTTTTTATTGTATAAAATGTATTATTTGCAGAATATGGGGATGGCCTGTTATAGAGGTAAAACAAAGGGAGGTTCCACATGAAGCTGATCGCAGACAACCTGCAGCCGCTGAACCATCGTTTTTTCAGGGCATTGGAAAGGAGAGATCCGGCTCCGATCCAACAACTCGTCCGAATCTGCGAATCCGCAGGAGCCGACTTCATCGATCTGAATACCGGTCCTTTGAAGCGGGATCCGATACAGACCATGGATTTTCTGGTTCGCGTGGTCCAGGAAGCCTCGGATCTGCCGATATGGATCGACACGGCCAATCCTATTGCGATTCAGGCGGGTCTGGCAGCCAATACGAAGACCGCCGTCATCAACGGAATATCCTTGGAGCCGGCCAAACTACGGGATATTCTGCCGCTGGCCGTGCGATACGAGGTGGATACAGTGGGGTTCCTGCTATTGCCGGACGGAGGGGTTCCCGCGAATGCCCTGGAACGGATTCAGGCCGCCATCGAACTGCACGAGGTCTGCCGACAGGCAGGATTTCCAGCGACCCGTCTGATTATGGACCCAATTCTCGTGCCGGTCATGTGGAACAACGGCCTGATCCAAAACCGGGAGATTCTTTCCGTCATCCGACAGTTGCCGGAAATTCTGGACAATCCAATCCGAAGCGTGGTCGGACTGTCTAATGTGACTGCAGGAGAAAAAAGCCTTTACCGGAAACAGTTGCTGGAGTGCACCGTTATTCCCATGCTGGCATCTTCGGGTCTGGAGATGCTGATGATGAACATGATGCATTCCGCATCCGTCCACACAGCCCGGATTTCCCGGATATGGATGGAGCGGGATTTGTTCTGCTGGGAGGAAATCGATCCTTCCGGCGTTTCCCCAACAGGTGCACCGGAAGACGTCAATTCGAAATCCGGGCACGAGCCTCCTTCAGACAGGTGTTGATCCGCTCCGTAAGTTCCGCAACTTCCCGAATTTTGGCGGCCGTATCGGGAAGATGGTTCTCGGCGGCCTTTTGGGCCCATTCCGCGTAGTTGGCGGCGTGATCGATGTTATGTTTCAGCCAGTGGTCCAGCAAGATACCCATCTTCCGAGCAAAGGCCATGTCCTCCGAGGCTTCCCCGGAATCCTTATGGCCGGCCTGGGCAACGGAATGCTCCGGCTCGTGGCTGTGCCCGTGCACATGGGTATGTTCGTGTTCGTGTCCGTGTCCGTGGTCATGGGAATGGCTATGGACATGGTCGTGATGGTGATCGTGATCATGGGAATGATGATGAGACATAACCCTTTTCTCCTCGTCAGCTGTTTTCGACCAGTGTACGCCGGTTATCCGGTTTTCGTCAAGTATCGAAAACAGGGGCACCTGGAATCCGTCAACATCCCGCTTTTACCCCCCCACCCTGACCCTCCCCCACCAGTGGGGAGGGAAAAATT
>CAZTKB010000018.1:0-21631 GCA_964614125.1 uncultured Desulfobacterales bacterium
ACAGCTTTTCCTGCGGGAAAGGCGGAATAGGTCCCCCGTTCCGGCTTTCCGGCGGGTCAGCCCTCTGGAAAATCATTCTTCCCCCTTGTGTGGGAAAGCCCGGGCTTTCAGCTCATTCCCTCCCCACTTACGTCAAACCATGATATGCCTGCAGGGAGGTGACGGTAATCTCTTCCCGAATCAGGGAACGGATGCCGGTCGCCACCGCCACAGCGGCAGCCAGGGTCGTCGTATAAGGGATATTGTACTTGATGGCGGCCCGGCGAATCTCATATCCGTCCTGTTTGGTTTCGGTTCCCGAACCGGTGTTGATGATCAACTGGATTTCCCGGTTTTTGACTGCATCCACCACGTGGGGCCGTCCCATGGATACTTTGTTGATGGTCTGGGCGGGTATTCCGTGTCGCTGAAACCATGCGCTGGTTCCCTCGGTGGCTAAAATGCGGAATCCCATGTCGATAAACCGGCGTCCGACGTCCAGAACGGCCGGTTTGTCCCGATCCATCACACTGATGAACACCGTGCCCTCTCGGGGGAGCTTCTGCCCGGCGGCAGCCTGGGATTTGGCATAGGCCAGTCCGAAATCAGCTGCGATACCCATCACTTCTCCGGTCGATTTCATTTCCGGGCCCAGCAGCGTGTCCACGTCCGGAAACCGGTTGAACGGCATCACCGCTTCTTTGACCGAGATATGGGAGGGGATCCGTTCGGAAGTCAGCCCAAGATCCGCCAAAGATTTCCCCATCATGACCTTGGTTGCCAGTTTCGCCAGGGGGATTCCGGTCGCCTTGCTGACAAAGGGTATGGTTCTGGACGCCCGCGGATTGACTTCGAGTACATAAAGGCGATCGGATTTGACCGCGTACTGCACATTCATCAGCCCGATGACCTGCAACTCGCGGGCCATGGCCTTGGTGGCGTGGGTGATTTCGGCGATCATCGAAGGTTTCAGGCTGAAAGGCGGCAGCACACAGGCGGAATCTCCGGAATGGATTCCGGCTTCCTCGATATGTTCCATGATCCCGCCGATCACGGTGTTGGTTCCATCGGAAATGGCATCGACATCCACTTCGGTTGCGTCTTCCAGAAAGCGGTCGATCAGGACCGGGTGGTCCGGTGAGGCCGCGATGGCGATCCGGGTGAAATTCTCCAATTCAGCCCGATTGTACACAATTTTCATGGCCCGTCCGCCCAGGACATAGGAGGGGCGGACAACCACCGGATACCCGATTCGATCGGCAATGTCCGCTGCTTCCTCGATGCCTGCCGCGGTTCCGTTTTCCGGTTGGACCAATCCCAGTTTGTTCAGCATCGCCTGAAAATGCTTCCGGTCTTCGGCCCGGTCAATACTCTCCGGCTGGGTTCCCAGGATCCGGACTCCTGCCCGATGGAGGGGGACCGCCAGGTTGAGGGGCGTCTGCCCGCCGAACTGGACAATGACGCCTTCAGGCTGTTCGGTGTCAATGATGTGGAGAACATCTTCCAGGGTCAGGGGTTCAAAATACAGTTTGTCGGAGGTATCATAATCGGTGCTGACCGTCTCCGGATTGCTGTTGACCATGATGCTCTCGATTCCTTCCTCCCGCAGGGCGAAGGAAGCATGTACGCAACAGTAGTCGAATTCGATTCCCTGCCCGATCCGGTTCGGCCCGCCTCCCAAAATCATGACTTTGCGGCGAGGAGTCACCCGGGATTCATCCTCGGTTTCGTAGCTGGAATAATAATACGGAGTGGATGCCTGAAACTCCGCCGCACAGGTATCGACCAGCTTGTAGACCGGCCGGATTCCGGATTTCCAGCGTTTTTCCCGGGCTTCTTCCGGGGTCATCCCGGTCAGTTCCGATAATTGAATGTCCGAAAAGCCACGGGACTTGGCGATGGCCAGAAATCCATCGGTCATATTTCGGCCTTCGGTACGGATACGTGGTTCCAATTCCACGATGCGGCGGATCTGCTCCAGAAACCAGGGGTCGATTCCGGTGAGTTGGTGAATTTCGGAAGAGGTCAGCCCGGCCTTCATCGCATACCGAAGATAGAAAATCCGCTGGGAGTTGGGGGTGGCCAGGTTCCGTTCAATGGTTGCGCGATCCGGATGGATATCCTTGCCGTCCGCACCCAGGCCGTGGCGGCCGATTTCGAGGGATCTCAGGCCTTTCTGGAGAGCTTCGGGAAAGGTACGGCCGATGGCCATGGTTTCTCCCACGGATTTCATGGCCGTGGTCAGAAAATCCGTGGTTTCCGGAAATTTTTCGAAAGTCCATCGGGGGATTTTCACAACACAATAGTCCAGCGTCGGTTCGAAGGAGGCCATGGTTTCGCCCGTGATGTCGTTCGGGATTTCATCCAAGGCATATCCCACGGCGAGCTTGGCTGCAATGCGGGCGATGGGATAGCCGGTGGCCTTGGAGGCCAGGGCCGAACTGCGGGATACCCGAGGATTCATTTCCACCACCACCATTTCCCCGGTCTTGGGATGGATCGCGAATTGAACATTGGATCCCCCGGTATCTACCCCGATTTCCCGCATGATGGCGATGGAGGCATTCCTCATCGCCTGGTATTCGCGGTCGGTCAGTGTCTGGGCGGGCGCGACTGTAATACTGTCGCCGGTATGTACTCCCATGGGATCGAGGTTTTCAATGGAGCAGATGATGACGACATTGTCGTTGTGGTCACGCATGACCTCCAGTTCGTATTCCTTCCAGCCCAGAACCGATTCCTCCAGCATGATCTGATGGATCAGGCTGGCGTCAAGGCCCGCCCGTGCAATGATTTCCAGGTCTTCAGAATTGTAGGCGACACCTCCTCCGGTGCCCCCCAGGGTGAAACTGGGCCGGACTATCAGGGGGAATCCCAGATCATCGGCGATCGTCCGACACTGAACCATCGAGGTTGCGATCCCGCTTCGGGGAATCCGGAGGCCGATTCGTTCCATGGCCTGCCGGAACAGGTCCCGGTCCTCCGCCTTTTTGATGGAATGGATGTTGGCGCCAATCAATTCCACTCCGAATTGTTCGAGAATTCCTCTTTCAGCGGCCTCCACGGCCGTATTCAGGCCGGTCTGCCCCCCAAGGGTCGGAAGAAGAGCGTCCGGACGTTCCCTTTCAATGATTTTCGAAACGAAATCGACCGTGATCGGCTCGATATATGTGCTATCGGCCATATCCGGATCCGTCATGATGGTTGCGGGATTGCTGTTGACCAAGATGACCCGGTATCCTTCCTCTCGAAGCGCTTTGCAGGCTTGAGTCCCGGAATAGTCGAATTCGCAGCCCTGGCTGATGATGATAGGGCCAGCGCCGATGATAAGGATGGATTGAATATCCGTGCGTTTGGGCATGGCTGGGTATGGCTCCAAAAAAAAAATCGGGAAAAACCAGCTGCCGGTTCCGGAACCGGCATGGAGAAGTCCTAGAACTGTTCCATTAGACGATGAAAGTCGTCAAACAGGTATTGGGCGTCATGAGGGCCGGGGGCTGCTTCCGGGTGGTACTGTACGGCGGAGAGCGGAAGCCTCCGATGCCGGATCCCTTCCAAGGTTCGGTCATTCAGATTGATGTGAGTGATTTCCACCTCCCGGGCGGGCAGGGTGTCGATATCCACTGCAAACCCATGGTTTTGAGAAGTGATTTCAATCCGTCCGGTCAAGAGGTTCTGAACCGGCTGGTTGGAACCCCGGTGTCCGAATTTGAGCTTGTAGGTGCTGCCGCCGAGTGCGAGTCCGATCAGCTGGATTCCGAGACATATCCCGAACATGGGACGGAACCCGATGAGTTCCCGGATGATGTCCACCGCGTATTGCACCGGCTGCGGGTCTCCTGGGCCGTTTGACAGGAAGATACCGTCCGGCTCCATGTCCCGGATGATGGCGGCAGGGGTTGTCGCCGGAACAACCACGATTTCGCATCCCGAGGTTTCCAGGCATCGGAGGATGTTGAATTTGATGCCGTAATCGAATGCGACGACCGCCTTTTTATCCTTTCGATGCCGCCAGATTCCGCGATGCAACGCGGTTTGGGGGGAAAGTGGGATTTTCCTTCCATTTTCCCAGCAGTAAGGATGCGGCGTGGTGACGATTCCGGCCAGATCCAGACCGGTCATAGGGGGGATGGCGGCTGCTTTTTTCACGCAGGAGGCCGGATCCAGATCCATGGTCGAAATGAACACCCGCATGGCGCCGGAATTACGCAGATGGAGGGTCAATGCCCGGGTGTCCAGGTTTTCCACTCCCATGACATTCTGGTGTTTCAGATAATCGGCGAGGTTGCCGGTTGACCGGTAATTGCTGAAGAAAGGCTGATATTCCCGGACCACGAAAGCCGACACCTGAATCCGATCCGATTCCACGTCTTCGGGGTTGACACCGTAATTTCCGATCAGGGGATAGGTCATGGTGACCACCTGGCCCCGGTAGGACGGATCGGTCAGAACTTCCTGATATCCGGTCATGCTGGTGTTAAACACGGCCTCTCCCCAGGCTTCACCCGGTCCGGTGAAACTTTCGCAGGGAAATGTTCTGCCGTCTTCGAGAGCTAACAATGCTTTCATAAGAATCTTGCCAATGAGGTTTTGTTTCCAATTCTTCCGGGTTTTTCAAGTACCGATATCCGATACAATATATCATTCCAGGGGCGAATTTTCCACCAGATTCCAGACCCCGCAGGGACAGGCATTTGCGCAGAATCCGCAACCGATGCAGCGTTCGGCGTCGACCCGGTAGTCGTATCCACCGGTAAGAAGTTCCGTCCGTCCGATGGCGGCCTGCGGGCATATTGCAACACAGACACCGCAGTCCCGGCAGGAGCCGCAGGAGGCACACTGGCTTCCGCACACATCCATATCGGGAAAGGTGGTGATCCGTGGATCGTAGTATTCCAGGGAAACCCGTTTCGTGTCGATGACGGGCCGGGTATCCGAAGAAGATTCACGCCCGGCCGCACGATCGAGGATCGCCTGGGCCGCCGAACGTCCGGAACCGATCGCATCGGTCAGGAGCCCCGGCCGGACGACATCTCCGATGGCGAATACATCGGGTGCGGAGGTCTCCTGGTGCACGTCGACCACGATAAATCCCCGCTCGGTCCGGATATCCTCCGGCAGGAAGTCCAGATCCGGGATGTCTCCGATGGAAACAACCACCGTATCCGCTGGAATATGTTCGCCGGTGGTGAGAAGAACCCCCTCGGAAGTGATCTCCTTGGTGAAACAGGGCCAACGGAAAATGGCGCCCGATGCAATGGCTTCCTGCCGCTCTTTTCCGAAAGAGGCCGGCTCCTGAACGTCGATCAGGATGATGGTTTCGGCGCCGCGGCGCCTGGCCTCAGTGGCGACATCACACCCCACGTTCCCGGCTCCGATGATGACCACGGATCGGCCGGGATGAAAGGATGCCGATCGGGATCGAGACAGGAAATCCAGAGCGGATACGGCATTCTCGATTCCCGGAATCGGAAGCAGTCGGGGATGCTGCGCCCCGGATGCGATAATCACCGCGTCGTAGTCGTTGCGGATCCGGGCCAGGTCTTCCCGGGTCAGGCGCTGCTGGAGATGGATATGGGGAAGAACCTTTCGTACCCGTTCCAGCTCGGCGGAAACGATCTCTTCGGGGATTCGTGTCCGTGGGATAACGGATTCCAGTTTTCCGCCCAGACGGGGAGACATATCAAAGACAACCGGATCATGCCCGTGGAGCCGAAGCTGCCAGGCAGCCGATATTCCCCCCGGTCCTCCACCGATGACCGCCACCCGCTTCCCCGCGATTTCGGGAAGCTTCGGAATTTGGGCGGCCATGCTGGCTTTTCCCAGCAAAGAGACATCCACCGACGGCATCCGCTGGGATTGGCGGGTGCAGGCCTGCATGCAGGGATTGGGGCAGAGGTAGCCGCACACACTGGCCGGAAACGGCGTGTACTGTAAGGCCAAATCGATTGCCTCGTCTACCAGGCCGTCCCGGATCAGACGCCACCTCTCATGAACCGGAATCCCGGTGGGACAGGTTCCTTCGCAGGGGGCTTTGTATTTCCGGTTTTCCCAGACAGGTACGTGGCGGCGAAGGTCACCCGTAGGAATCAAGGGGATCGGGGATCGGTCGATATCGGTCAGATCTCCGATCAGACCGCCTTTCCCGAGTTCCCGGTCCCAAATTTCGAATCGGAAGGCCGACATGGGCCGACGGGAACCGCCGGCCTTTTCCGAAGGGGTTCGGGCCACCAGCAACTGCCAGGATTCGGATTTGGACAACTCGGGGATCAGATGGGGTTTGTTGATTCCCTTCAGGAAGGATTCCAGGTTGCATGCCAGCCACTCCCATTCTGCGGCTGTGATTGGGCGAATTCGTGCGTCTGCCTGGCTGTAGCCGGCATGTGGACCTCGGAAAAATACCTTGCCGCCGACCATGCCGACCAGGGGCCGATAGCCCAGAATGTTTTCCCGATGTTGCGGGTGAACGCCGCAGATCACCGCGATTCCTCCGGCCATGAATTCCCCGAAGTAGTCGCCGGCGGATCCCAGAACCCACAGTTCCGGCGGATCGAAACGCGGATTGTGTTTGGTCATCGTCATGCCCCGGGCTCCGATGTTGCCGGCAATATAAACCTTGCCCTGGGACATTCCGTTGGCAGCACCGTTGGCCGCGTTTCCGTGAACTACAATATGAGCCCCGGCATTCAACCAGCCCACATCATCCGATGTCGGACCAGCCACTTCGATGCGGGTGTTGGGAAATCCGAAG
Organism: uncultured Desulfobacterales bacterium; assembly: GCA_964614125.1. Classification (GTDB taxonomy): domain Bacteria; phylum Desulfobacterota; class Desulfobacteria; order Desulfobacterales; family Desulfatirhabdiaceae; genus UBA4064. The sequence goes on from CAZTKB010000018.1 coordinate 6,731, forward strand.
GAACCCAGTCGCTGCCCTGCAGGGCCCGTAACCTTGACGAGAACGGGCTCGGAGCCGGCCCGCCACAGACGTCCGCCGATGCCGTGCTGTCCGAACGCGCGGATTTCCAGATTCCGGTGGCCCTGTTCTATGGCATCCTGAATCCGTTCCTCGAGAATTCGGGAAGAAATTCGGATCCCGTCGATTTTTCCGGAGATAATATGAAGCTTATCGTTATTCATGGTGATTCTCCAGCGCCTTAGACCACGTACTGAATATTCAATCGCTGCGCGACATGATAGTCGTTGGTGCCCAAGGCGTCTGACATGCCGATGGGCAGGGATGTGGAACGGCCCAGCGGGGCGATGATTTTTTTCAATTCGACGTCAAAACCCAGAAAGACGTCCACCACGCGCTGGGCCACCTGTTCGGGATCCAGGCGGCGGTAGAGGCGGGGGTCCTGGGAAGTGATCCCTTTGGGACACTTTCCGATGTTGCAGATATTGCACCGGTCGGATTCTGATCCGACACATCCGGCAGCGGCCTGCATCAGCGTTTTGCCGATTTGAATACCGCTGGCTCCCAGCATGATCAGGGCCGCGGCATTGGCAGCCAAGTTGCCGGTTTTTCCGATCCCGCCTCCGGCGATAAGCGGAATCTCATTCTGTTTTCCGATTTTGACCAAGTTCAGGTAGGCGTCCCGGATGTTGCTGGCTATGGGATGTCCCATGTGATTCATGGACACGTTGTAAGCCGCACCGGTGCCTCCGTCCTCTCCGTCGATTGCCAACCCTCCGGCATAGGGATTTCTCGTGAGATTGTTTAATACCGCCATGGCCGTGGATGTTGCTGAAATTTTGGGATAGACCGGGGTCCGGAATCCCCAAGCCATGTACATGGACTGGATCATTTTCGCGACAGATTCCTCGATGGAATACTGCGTCTGATGGGTTGGGGGACTGGGCAGGCTGACACCGCGGGGTACTCCCCGAATGGCTGCGATCAACCGGTTGACCTTGTACCACATCAGCAACCCGCCGTCTCCGGGTTTGGCCCCCTGGCCGTATTTAATTTCGATGGCGCAGGGGTCTTCTTTCATTTCCGGAAGGGCGTGGATGATTTCATCCCATCCGAAATATCCACTGGCGATCTGAAGGATCACATATTTCAAAAATCGGGAACGCAGCAGGCGCGGAGGGCATCCGCCTTCGCCGGTACAGATCCGGACGGGCATTCCAAGCTCTTCGTTCAGATAGGATACGCCCATCTGGAGCCCTTCCCACATGTTGGGAGACAGCGCGCCGAAGGACATCCCGCCGATGATGAGGGGATAGATTTCCCGCACCGGCGGAATCCAGCCGTTCTGTTTGACAAATGACAGGTTTTCTTCGGGTGGGAGTATTCTTCCCAGAAGCGTCCGGATTTCAAATTCATGTCGCCCCGCATCCAGGGCCGGGTCGGTCAGCATGGAAATGCGGATAAATTTGATCTGATCCAGGACGGTTCCCGGGATGTTCCTCCGGCCTCCCCGGTTTCTTGCCTGCCCGCCGATATCCCGATGAAAACGAAGCTTGTCCGCCTCGTCGGATCGGAAAGGAAGTATGGCGTCGTTGGGACAGACCATCGCGCACATGGCGCATCCGACGCAGGCGGTAGTCGGATCGGTTTTCTGGCGGATTCCGTAGAAGATTCCGGAAGAGGTGGTTGGTGTGGCGCCGTTTTGCCAGGAAGGGTCGATGGCACGTTTGCGAAACACACCCAGTTCAATGGCATGTACCGGACAAACCGCTGTGCATTGCCCGCAAAGAGTGCAGGTATGCGGGTTCCACCGGATTTGCCAGGGCAGATCCTTGATGCTTAGCGTTGAGGGGCCAATGGGGATGTTTGACGGCATAGCGTGACCTCCTGGCGTTGGGATCCAACGACGATGGTATCCAGATGCATGGGCTGAAAATCCCGGCTTTTGTCCCGATCGGGGATGGCGGCGTCCAGCCCGCATATTTCCGATGAGAATGCGAATTTGCCCGGCCTTCCTCCGACGACTCCCGGCCGGAGTTTCTTGCGATCCTGCACCATAAACAGGCTGTGGTCCGGCAGGCTTCCGATCACGCAGTTGGGGCCGTCGATGATCAGTCTCCGGCAGGAGTGCTTGAGATTTTGCAGAATTCGGGCATCCGAATGGCAAGCGATATCTTCATCCTTCAGGGGGGTGATGATGTGTTTGTATCCGTCCAGGCCCAGGCCGAGTTTCACGATGGTATAGTGCAGAATATGGGTGAAAACTTCGGAATCGGATTGGTACCCGGTGTAGCCTGAGAACCCCCTTCCCTGCAAAAATTCCCGGATGGGGATAAATGCCGTGTTTTCTCCATTGGTCATGGTGGAAAACCCCTGAAGAAAAAACGGATGGCAGGCGTACAGGTTGATGGCATAGTTGGTGTTCTGCCGGCCTTGGGCCATGATGATCCGTGCCTTGAGATCTTTCCGGTCGAGCTGTAAATGGCGGGCGATCCGAAGCGGGTCACCAATTTCCTTGATCATGATCACATCCGGCCAGAAAGAAAAGACAATCATGTCCTCTTCCGCCTCTCCCATGCGCCGGAGCTCCAAGCGGATTTCCACCAGTCGCTGCAAGCGTTGCTCTTCCGGCAGATGATCCCACTCCTCGGGATATTCATAGGCCCGGATCAGATACACATCCCGTTTGGGTACGCCCGGGGGAGGGGTTTTCGGAATCTTGAAGGACATTTTGTATTTGGTCATGAACCCCATGTTCATCATATGGGCGTCGAGGCGTTTTAATCCTTTGTCGGTGAAGATTCCCGACAGGATCGGGGCGTCCTTCATTTCCTCGAAGGGACCTCCCAGGTCGCGCAGGAACAGTCCGACCCCGGACCCGTCATGGCCTTCCCGCATGACATCCAAGGCCTCCAAGGCCGTCATGGGGGAAAGAGGCTCATCGCTGGTGATGGCAAATAAACGACACATGAAGATTCTCCTTATCCCTTCCCAACATACGATAACACCGGATGCCGATATCCGGCTTGGCGTCTTGAATACAAAGCAATATTCATACCAATCTATCAAATGGACTTGAAAAACGGTTTCGGCTGTCTGGAAGTGCCGTGACAGCGGCGTTTGTTGCGGTTGATGGGGAATTCATGGTGCAGGGTGGTTTCAGCTTGGCAACAGGAAAGAGGGAGAAAAAGGCAAAAATTTACAAAATTGTAATAAATGGATTCAAAATATGACAAAAATGAAGAATCAGCAGATGTTTTCCGAAAACCGGGAAATGGTTCACGGGAGGCATCCCGGTTTTCAGAGGGATTTCGATTAGTTTCACGGAGAGCCTACATGAGAAACGGAGCTTCCTCCGGCGTCTCGGGCTTGGTTTGCAGTGATGCCAGAAAAGGTCCTGGCACCGGGTTGTCGGGTGAAAGGGAGGCTAGTTCGTTCAAAGCTTCCCGGACTTCACGACCACCTTTTTCCTGTACCGTTCGTATCTGTTCATAATCCTGGATGGCGGTTTTGAGGGAAAATCTGCCTTCCGACATCTTCAAAAAATTCCGCACTCGATCATGAATCGCCTGCCAGTTGTCCATCCGGGTCTGGGTTATCAGTGGCGTGAGTTCATCCAGATTATCCAAAATGCGGGAAAAGAAGCGGCGAATCAATTTGGGCTGGATGAGAGATTGCCAAATCACAAAAAAGGTGATGACCAGGCCGCCTCCGACTACGGACAGGATCATGGGGTCCATGGGAACCGGAATGCCGAAAAAAAATAGGGAAACAGCCAAAAGGCCGGTGGCGAGAAGGCTGGATGCGATTCCCCCGCCCAACAGGCGAAACAGGTGGCCGCGCCTTTTTTTCTGGAAATTGACCAGGGCTTCCATCATAAGACAGAGCCTTTCGCTGTGGGCTTCCAAATAGGATGCCAGATGATCCAGTCTTCGGCGGGGTGCTTCCAGGACCGCTTTTTTCAGTTCTTCCCGCTGATTCTGGAGATATTGTAGATAGGTGGTATCACCTTCCGCCCGATAGCGGGAAGCGGCGGCCTCGCGGGGCGAATAAGTCAAATGAATCATAGGAATATCTTTTCGACCGGTGATCTGAGAAAGATTCCAGCAAAGGGTTCCATAGACCCGGAGCAGATCGTTTAAAGAGGCGCATTCGTCGATACGATTGAGAACAAACAGCACCCGGTCTTCGTAGGTTCGGGATGGAAGCGTGTCTCGAAGGCTCGTGTGGGCTTCCCGGATGGTTCCGGCTTTGTGCGGATCAAAGAGAACCAGAATCAGATCCGCGATTTGGGCCAGATCACCGATGACATCCTGGTAGTTATATCCACGGTCCCGTTCCGTGATGCTGTCCAGCATTCCCGGTGTATCAATGAGGGCCAGGGTTTTCAGAAACGGGGAATTAACTTTTTTCAGACGGAAATGGGCGGCAAAGCGGTGCCCGTGTTTTTTCATGGATTCGAAGGGGAACTCGGGATCGTTCAGCAAAAAATTTCCGTCCCGTTCTTCGACAACTCGGATGGGTGGGCTGGATGTTTCCGGGTTGTCGTCATAGGTAATGATGGTAAAAGAATCGTCCGTGGGCGCCTGTCCGGTTTTTTGGATATCTGCTTCCAAAAATTCATTGATCAAAGCGGACTTCCCGGAAGAGTAGTTACCCAGGACCAATACGGTAGGTCGCCATTTGATCGATGTTTCCAGGGGTGCTTCGGCATAATGGTATCGCATCGCGACCGGTGTCAGATGATGTTGAACCATTTCCAGAAGTTCCGTCCTCAGGGCGTTGATAAAATTTTCCTCGTACATCCGCATGGGGGCGCCTCATGAATTCATGTTTCGGGAAGATGGGGACAGGAATATAAAATACAGCTTACCATGTCCGGAACCGGGACAAAAGGCAAAACTCATTTTGGGGCACGGATCCGTCAAAGTTCTGCGTCCCTGCTCCGACCGTTTCGCTGCCAAACTCTATTCCGCCCCCTCGGTTGGCTTTCCGGCGGAAAGGCCATTTGCTGAGCGTAACACTTTCAACATAATACTTTCGGCAGCACGAAAAGGGGGCTTTGACGGAGCCCTGCATCCCCGGGTTCCTTCCTCCAGCGTACCCGTAGTCATGCCGAAGTTGATCATTGAATATTTGGAGCAACCCTGCTAGGCTGAAAAAATTGAAATTGCGGGTACTGCCCACTTTCCGGAGGTTGGGGATGCGAATACCGTTTTTATACAGGATGGCGGTCACGCCGTTCGATCTGCTGGCGGATCATTCCGAAAAGGTCAAGGAATGCGCCTGGATATTCCAACAGGCAATGGAATGCCACATGACGCTTTCCTGCAACTCATACAACGAGTTGAAACAGGAAGTGGTCAAGCTGGAGATCGAGGCGGACGGTATCAAACATCAGATCCGGAAACACATGCCGAGTTCTCTGTTGATGCCGGTCGACAAATACCAATTTTTTTACTACCTGATGGAACAGGATCACATTCTGGATTCTGTCATCGACGCGTTGACTTGGATGGAATACCGGGAACGGCCTGCCTTGCCCCCGGAACTGGAAAAGGATTTCTTTCTGTTGGTGGATGCGATCATCGATCCGGTGGAAGAGCTGAGCCGGATGGTCCGGGAATCCGAAAAATATTTCCGAAAATTCTCGGATAAACAGCGGGAAATCGTTCAGGAGATTATCCGCACAATTCGGCAGCAGCATCATCAGGCCGATCAGGTGGAAGAACGAATCAGCCAGCAGGTGTTTCGGACCAAAACAGACCCGTTGATGGTGTTTCATACGGTTCGGCTGGTCGAAAAAATCGGGTCTGTGGCTGATCATGCGGAAAACGCCTGCAACATGATGCGGGCCATGATCATTCGATGAAAAATTGCCCGCTTGTACCGTATGCTATCGGCTACGATCCATCCCGGTACCCGGGTTTTCTAATCCTGCTCCGAAAAGTGAATCACTTCATAAATTTCCACGGATGTTTCAGAATTCCGCCAGCTTTGACGTGACAATCCCGCCTTGATGCAGAGATGATCCAAAAAATCCTTTTTATCCGGGAGTTGGCTCCATACTTGGGGAAGAAAGGTGGCCCGGTGCCGTCCTTTGGAAAGAATCACTCCGTGCCGTCCCGGCACCAGACTGTTCAGCAGTTCGGTTTCGGTGGAAAAGGACAAGGGCCGGGGGGGGGTAAGCACGCTGATCTCGATGCGGATTTGGGGCAGTTCATCCACCGTGACAGGAGGAAACCGGTGATCTCGAAACGCGGCGCAGACGGCGTTTTCCTCGACAGCGGCCAGAAGGGGACGGCGGGCTTCAATGATACCGATACAACCCCGAAGTTGGCCGTCTTTTTCCAACGTAACGAAACACCCGGAGGGTTGATTGATTTCCCGGCTGTCGGGGGGGGGCGCAGGTTCTTGGATTCCGAGACCGAGGCATTTATGAATGGCAAATCGGGCGGATTGCAGCAGGAATCGTTGACTCTCTTTCGAAATCGGCATATGTCCTCCGGATCTGGAGCTGAAACCGGTTTTCGCGAAAAAAATCGGGTCCGACATTGTGTATGGAACAAGATGTATTATTATATTACATTCATGAGTATATCATGCCAGCCTTGGAGTTGACAAGACAAGGCGGCTTTATGAAAGTGGACGGAAAAAACACCGGGCCTGTTTGACCGGCCCGTCAACGTCACAGGAGAAGGAATGGCTGAAACGGATAAAGACGATTTGATCAGTATTATTGAAGAGGAAGAAAAAGACCCCAAGTTGCCCACTACGCTCCCTCTGATGCCGGTGAGGGATATCGTGATTTTCACGGATATGCTGCTGCCGCTGTTTATCGGGCGTGAAAAATCTGTTATCGCCATTGACGAGGCGGTGTCGAAGGACGGTTTTATTTTTCTGGTGACCCAAAAAGACCAGGCGGTCGAAAACCCGACACCCGATCAATTGTACCAGGTGGGAACCATCGGACGGGTTCTGCGGATGCTCCGATTGCCGGACGGCCGGGTCAAGGCTCTGGTGCAGGGTCTTGCCAAGGCGAGAATCGTGAGATTCATTAAGCTGAAAAGCTGGTACAAGGTCAGGGTCGAGATCCTCTTGACTCCTTCCTCCGGGACCATTCCGCTGGAGGTCCAGGCGTTGATGCGCAACGTCAAGGAAAACAGCGAAAAGATCCTGTCCCTTCGCGGCGAGATGACCGGTGAAGTCAGCGTGATTCTGGACAGCATCGAAGATCCGGGCAAGTTGGCTGATCTCGTGGCTTCCAACCTGAGGCTGAAGATCGAGGAATCCCAGATGGTTCTGGAGTTGATCGATCCGGTTGAAAGGCTTCGCAAGGTCAACGATCTTCTGTCCCGGGAGGTGGAGCTGTCTTCCATGCAGGCCAAGATTCAGTCCAATGTCCGGGATGAAATTGTAAAAAGCCAGCGGGATTATTTTCTCCGGGAGCAGGTTCGCGCGATTCATCGGGAATTGGGGGAAGGGGATGACCGTACCCAGGAGGTCGAGGAATACCGGGCACGCATCAAAAAAGCCAAAATGCCCCGCGAGGCGGAGGATGAGGCCCTGAAGCAACTCAAAAGACTCGAGCAGATGCATCCGGATTCCGCAGAATCCTCCATCGTCCGAACTTACCTGGACTGGATGGTGGATATGCCCTGGTCCAAATCCTCGAAGGACAGTCTTCATATTCCCAACGCCAAAAAAACCTTGGATTCCGGACATTATGGTCTTGAAAAAATCAAGGACCGTATCCTGGAGTATCTGAGTGTCCGGAAACTGAATCCTCAGATGAAAGGCCCGATCCTCTGCTTTGTCGGCCCTCCGGGGGTCGGGAAAACTTCCCTGGGAAAAGCCATCGCCAAAGCCATGAACCGGAAATTCATCCGTATTTCCCTGGGAGGTATCCGGGATGAAGCGGAGATTCGGGGGCACCGTCGCACCTATATCGGCGCACTTCCCGGAAGGATTCTCCAGGGCCTCAAGCAGGCCAAGACGAATAACCCGGTTTTCATGATGGATGAAATCGACAAGATCGGCTCGGATTTTCGCGGAGATCCCTCGTCGGCCCTGTTGGAGGCCTTGGACCCGGAACAGAACGCCGCCTTCAGCGATCATTATCTGAATCTGCCTTTCGATTTGTCCAAAGTCATGTTCATCTTAACCGCCAACCTGACTGACACGATCCCTTCCGCATTGCTGGATCGGATGGAGATTATTCATCTTTCCGGGTACACCACCGAGGAAAAAACCACGATTGCGGAAAAATATCTGATTCCCAGGCAGATTCGGGAAAACGGGTTGCATTATAAGAAAATCCGGTTCTCATCCGGTGTGGTGGAGCAGATCATTTCAGAGTATACCTCCGAGGCGGGGGTTCGGAACCTGGAACGGGAAATCGGATCCATATGCCGGAAAGTCGCCCGGAAATTCGCTGAAGGCCAGAAGGGGAGCTTTGTGATCGATTCGAACAGTCTGTCCACCTATCTGGGGATTCCGAAATACTATCCCGAAATGGATCAGGAAGCCAGCCAGGTTGGCTTGGCGACCGGCTTGGCCTGGACCCAGACCGGGGGAGAAGTTCTGTATGTGGAAGTTACCTTGATCGGAGGAAAAGGAGAGTTGATCCTGACCGGCCAATTGGGCGATGTGATGCAGGAATCCGCACGCGCAGCCCTCAGTTGTGCCCGGGCCCGAATTTCTTCTTTGGGACTGGAAGAAAATGTTTTTGAAAATCAGGATATCCACATCCACGTCCCCGCGGGAGCCACTCCGAAAGATGGGCCTTCGGCAGGCATCGCCATGGCAACCGCTCTGATATCGGTCCTCACCAACCGACCCATTAATAAATACGTCGCAATGACCGGCGAAATAACACTGCGGGGTAGGGTCCTTCCGATCGGCGGATTGAAGGAAAAAGCTCTGGGGGCCTTGCGGGCTGGAATCCGAACGATTATTATCCCCGAAAAAAACCGCCGGGACCTGGAAGAAATTCCGTCCTACGTAAAGGACAAAATCCAGTTTCTTCCCGTCCGGAACATTGAGCAGGTGTTGGATATCGCGTTCCGGGAGGAAGAAGGAAACACGGAATTCGAAGCCAGTATCTCACAAAGACCTTGACAGGTATTGAACCGGGAAGGTATAACCGCCAGCACGGAGGATGAATAACTTATTCCGCGCTATGAAAGCGCCAACGATCATTCGCCGGTAGTCACAACCGATTTCCGTATTGTCTGAAACAAATGGCCATGAATGCCTGGTACCGCAAGAATGCGGTGAGGTAATTCATGGCCTTTTTTTGTTTCTTCAGAAAATCGAGGCAGGCCCGCCCCGGCCAAGGAAACAGACCTGCCTCCGGAACCGAGTCGGCCAAGAACCCAATTCCGTCCGAATTGTTATCATAACCATGGCAATTCGGCAAGACAGGAGATGATGACATGATTCCCAGTATATTTCGTTTTCTCGGTATCTTCTTCGCACTGTCGTTTGTTTTTTTCTGTAGTGGTGTAACGGCTTCCGTTTCCAATCAAAGCCCCTCTGGCAAGGAAGGAGCACAGCAGCCCGAGGCGGGAACGTCATCCGCCGCCGCGCCGCTATATCGCCTGGAGGGGATCACCGTGACGGCTACCAAAACTGAAACCCCGGCGGATCTTTTGCCTGTCACCGCCTATACGGTCGATATGGAATCGATCGAGGCCCAGCCAAGTTATTTTATGAGCAATTTTGGAGAACTGATCCGGGATGTTCCCGGAGTTCATGTTTCGCAGTATTACCCATGGGGGCCGCCTTGGGTGCATTTGCGCGGTACCGGGTATTTTATCGGACGGACCGTGTTTCTCGTTGACGGCCTGCCGGTCACCGCATTTGTCTCCCAGACGATTCACAACCGGGATATCGACAGCGTCGATGTCGTGTTGGGTCCGACATCCGCCCTTTATGGAGCCAATGCATCGGGAGGTGTCGTCAACGTACTCACCAAAACCGGAAAACCGGACACCGGTCTGAATATCGGATCCGGATACGGCACTCATAACACCTGGCGGCCTCATACGAGTATCGGGAAACAGGTGGGTGATTGGAACTATTATTTTTCCTACAACGGTGACTACTCGGACGGGTACCGGATGAAGCCCGTGGAGGGGATGATCGATCTGTATCGCCTGAAAAAGACCCAGTATCTGTGGGATGCCTCCCAGGAGGACAATGAGTATGAATACAGCTACCTGATGGGAAAACTGGGGTGGCGGAATTCTCAGGGGGTCGGATGGACGGCTGCATATAATTTCGAGAACCTGTATCTCTACGGGGGGCAGCCTGGATTGGTTCTGAACGATGATGGGCAGCAAGGCATCGGGTCATTCCAATTTTATGCCCCGGTCGGGAATTTGGCCAAAGTGACCGCGAGGTTGGGATACCAAACCCTGGATCGCCCCGGTACCAACATCAAGGGACTTTCTCTGGTGAACGGTCAACTGGTGAGCGATATGACTCCCACCACTCGGACCGAGTGGAAAAACAGGCGGGTACCGGTTGATCTGCAGACGGATCTCTACATGATCGACAACAACGTTCTGACCTTGGGGGCTTTCTGGAGCCGGGAAGAGGAGACGCGGGAAACTTTCCAGCGTTCCTCCGGTACCCGGTCCGACAAAACGGAATATACCACCGACCAGACAGCTTTCTATCTTCAGGATCAGATGTTTTTCCTGGACGACCGCCTTTCGGTTCTGGCGGGGCTGCGCTGGGATTTCTGGAAGTTTCATGATGTCTTCGATCAGACTTCAAATCCGCAGACGCCGGAGGATATCGATAAGGACCACATTTCTTACCGTGGAGGCGTCCGCTATCATCTGAACGATCGCGTGTCACTGCAATCATCGGCCGGGACGGCGTTCTGGCCGGGAACCGCGTTGTGGTTTTACCGGAATGTGAATACGGGCATGACCTGGCGGGAAGCCAACCCGGATCTGGAACCGGAAAAAACTTGGATGGTGGACTTGGGAGGAGAGGTCCGGATCCCGGAAACCGGCACAATATTAACCGCCACTCCATATTATGGTGAAATTGAGGATATGGTTTCTTACCGATACGATGTGAACCCGGAGGTCTCAGGCGGAACGATCATTCGCACACAGAACCTGGGGAAAGCAAAAATCCAGGGTATCGAACTTGGACTGGAGCAGCGGATCATCGATTCACTTCGGATGTTTGCGACCATGACCTTCAACCGCTCCCGGTTGAAGGATTCCGGCGAAAACACGGACAATCAGCTTCGGAATGCGCCGGATTACTGGGGAAGTCTGGGATTTCGCTACATGGATCCGGACCTTCTGAACGCGCAGGTGACCCTGCGCGTGTCGGACGACCGTTTTTATGACGATGAAAATACGGATCTTCCCTATTTTCATATGGAGGCCTACCAGACGGTGGATGCCAAGATCTGGCGGGACTGGCGGCTGTCTCCCCGATATACCCTGACCACGGCGATTTCCGGGACCAATCTCTTCGACCAGGAATACGCCTCGGAAATCGTATATGTGGATCCCGGCAGATGTGTCCAACTGGATCTTTCCCTGAAATATCTGTTTTAAATCGACCAGGCCGAAAGCTGCGGAATGAATCAAATCAGAGGGTATCGGGCGATTCTGTTTATCGGGTGGATAGCCTGGATGATTGGGATTGCTTCCATGGAAACCGTTTGGGGAAAGGAAAAAACCGATCTGGTGATCGGGGTCGGGAGGGATTTCTACGACGGCCCGGAAAGCCGGACATTTGTCCATGGATCCACGAATGTTTGGGAAGCGCTGACCTGTTTGGATGAGTCCCTGATCGCGCGTCCATGGTTGGCCGAGTCCTGGGAATCCGACCCGGAAAACCGGACCTGGATTTTTCGGATTCGTCCGGGTGTCCAATTTCATAACGGCTCGGTATTGACGGCTTCCGATGTCGTGGTCAACTTGGAACGGATGAAACGGAATCCCCGGTGTGATCCCTCCGGATTATACCGGCATGTGACCACGATCCGCGCTTCCGGACCGAACGAGGTCACCATTCAGCTTTCCGAATCCTCTCCGGCCTTTCCCAATCATCTGTCATACTATTCTAGTCCGATTCTGCATCCTTCCTCCTTCGATGCGGAGGGGCGCATCCGGGAACCGATCGGAACCGGACCGTACCGAGTCGCGAAAATTGAAAAAGGGGGGACGGTTTACCTGGAACGGTATCCGGAATACTGGAGAAGCCGGCCATGGTTTATCCGTGTGCAATTTCGGAACATCCCCGATCCGAAGGCCAGAGTGATGGCCCTTGTTGCCGGCGAGATCGATGCTGTGGCGGATGTCGGCGCGATTCTGCCGGAGCAGGCAAATGAATTGGCCAAATGGAAGCACATTGTCCTGAAGTGCCGAGAAGTGGCGACTACCCATTATCTGCTCTTCCATGCGGGCAGACCGTCTTTTTCCCAGGCGGAGTCCCGCAGATGGCTTGCCAACCTGATCGACAGAAAGTCTTTGGTGGAGGCGTTCGCGGATCAGGCCGGAAAGATTGCCGTCGATTATTATTCTCCGTTGGCAACAGAATGGCGTTTCAGTTGTCTGACCCTGGAACCCGGCCGGAAACCCGATTCATCCGGCTCAGGCCTGATTATTCTGATTCATTCGGGGACGATCGGACGTTGGCCGTACCTGGAAATCGCTCAGGTGATTCAGAGTCATCTCCATGTCGAGGGCATTGCGGCAACGGTTCGGGTGATGGAAGCCGGAGCTTGGCAGAACGCGCTCCGCGCGGGTGAATGGGATCTGGCTCTGCAACCCAACACCCTGATGACCGGTGACCCGGATTTTTTTTTCTCGACCTATATCGCCTCTACGGCGATCCACCGGTTGGGATATTCGGATTTGGATGCGGATCAATGGATTCGGGAAGCAAGGAATTGCAGGGATGTACAAACCCGGAAGAACATGTATCACCGTCTGTGTCTCCATATGAATCGCCAGATGCCTGTCCTGCCATTGTATCATGACATCTGCCACTATGCCCATTCCACCCGCCTGGAGGATTTTGAAATGGATCCTTCCTTTCGGATCCGCTTGGACAGGATCCGGCCGAAGGAGGCTCCGGATGGGTCCTGATGTTTTTTTACCCACTTTCTGGGAAACCCGGTGGACGGCGGTTCGGAAACAATCCATCCTCCAACAGACACAGGCGGATGTACCGGATCGTTGGAACTGTTTTTTTGATTCGGTCAGCGATATTTGGCTGGATATGATCGGCGAGGGAGAACGATTGGCCGAAGAAATTGCGGATCTGCTTCTGCGGGAGTCGATCGTCCATCCGGATGACCGGGCGTTGGATCTGGGTTGCGGCCCCGGGGCTCTGTCCATTTGCCTGGCCAAACGGGGGGTCCGGGTAACCGGGCTAGACACCAGTATCGGCATGCTTTCCCGCATGAATCGGGAAGCGGAAAGACAGGAAGTGGCAGGACTGATGGGGATTCAGGAGGATTGGAAGCGATACCGTCCGGAAACTCTCTTTGATATCGTGATCGGCTCCTTTTTCCCACCTGCCTTATCTCCGGAAGGTATTCGGAGAGTGGAGTCCCTGAGTCGGAAATCCTGTGTCCTGGTCATGGGAACCGGAAACGAGACATTCCCGGTGCGATCGGCTCTGTGGGGCAGACTGATGGCCGAGCCGATGCCTCGGTCTGCAAAGTATCTGATTTGTGCCGTCAACTACCTGATGGTTAGCGGACGGTCTCCCAACCTGGTCCATATGTCGGTTCCAGTTGAAAGACTTCCGTCGGTAACCGGGATCCGACAATTTTACCGGAGTTATTTTTCCTTATTTGGTGTTGGAAAATCCGAAATTGAGGCTGCATTGGATGCCGAGTTGGCCGGGTATTCCGAAAAACAGCAGGCGGTTTCCGGTATCCGGAACCACGTCGCGGTCCTCTGGTGGTCGGCCTTTCCCGGAAACGGAGAAGACCCGGAACCGGCATGAATTCGATCGTTTTCCGTCTAGTCACCCGGTTGGGTTATTCCGCTGTCATTCTGGCGGGAATTTCCGTGGTCACCTTTGGGCTCATGGTTCTGTCGCCCGGCGATCCGGCGGAGATCCTGCTGCGGATTGGACATGAGGAGCCAGGACCGGAACAGATTGCCTCGTTCCGGCGGGACATGGGGTTGGATAAACCGATTGTGAGTCGATATTTGCACTGGATGGGCAATGTCATCCAGGGGAATATGGGACGTTCCTGGAGAACCGGGGAACCGGTGATCCGGGAATTGGCTGCGCGGATGGTTGCGACGGTGGAATTGGCGCTGGCGGCCTTTCTGGTTTTGATCGCGGTATCCACGGTCATGGGGACGGCGGCCTTTTTCGGCAGAAACAGCCTGACCGATTCCCTGGTGAGATCTTTGTCCATTCTGATGATGTCCATCCCGGGGTACTGGATGGGATTTCTGTTATTATACGTTTTTTCTCTGCACTTGGGGTGGACACCGGTTATGGGTAGAGGGACAGTGGATCATCTGATTCTGCCAGCCATCACCCTGGGGCTGGGTACCGCTGCGTTGCACGGGCGCCTGCTCTATTCTGCGCTCATCGAGATTATCCGCCGGGATCATGTCCGGTTTGCCGTGGCCAAAGGGTTGAAACCGGCCACCATTTTTTTGCGTCATGTTCTGCCGGGCGCCTTGGGAACCCTGGTCACGATGTGGGCGATGTCTTTCGGGCATTTCCTGGGAGGATCGGCGGTGGTGGAAACCGTGTTTTCCTGGCCCGGAATCGGAAGGCTGGCCGTGGAGGCGGTGTCGGCTCGGGATGTCCCGGTGGTCCAGGCTGTGGTGATGATTGCCGCTTTTTTTGTGGTGTTGTTGAATTCCATTGGAGATATCATCCAGCATT
>CAZTKB010000019.1:0-21595 GCA_964614125.1 uncultured Desulfobacterales bacterium
GTCTTCAGACAGTTTTTCCTGCGGGAAAAGGCGTGACAGGCCACCCCCGCTCCGGTCCGGCGCCTCGGCAAAAAGGCAACTGCAGGGCTGTGTGTGTAACGTAACATTTTGACAACTCTTCAGACGACGGATCGGGAATGAATGGCAAGCAGGCATCCGTCCAGGATGGAAACTGTGACCGTGTGGTGTTGGAATACGTTACTGACCCCCCGGGTGGATCCGGATTCGATCGCCGCGTTTTCCAATGGATATTCCAGGCCTTGGAGGGAAATCCCGTGAACGGCTGAACCGAAGGGGATCAATGTCAGGATGTCCCCCGGTGATCCGGAAAAAGCAGCGCGTCCTTTCCCGGTCAGCAGCCGGATTTCCAGATCCCGATCCAGGATCCGGACACTCCTGCCGCCCAGAAAAGAGGAGGCCAGAAGACCGATATTGGCCAGGGACATATCCCATCTTCCACCTAGCGCGCCCAGGATGATCATTTCCGTTGCTCCCCACTCCACCGCATGCTGTAGGGCCAACTCCAGGTCCGTGTGGTCTTTGCGTTCGGGATGAATATACACCGCCTCTGCAAAAGGCCTGGTTTCTTCCAGGATCTCCGGGGATACGGAATCCATGTCGCCGATGATCACATGGGGACGGAATCCGAATTGCCGGCAGTGGTGCAATCCCCCATCCGCCGCGATGACCCGGACATCCGGTCCGGCCAGCCGGCGGCATTCCCCCGGGGCAAGGGAGATGCGACCGTTGGCAACGATCAATGCCTTTCGGGTTGAAAGATCCGGGTTGGCGTCGTGGAGGGGCATATGGTCAGGGATGCCCCCAGAAGTGCTCCGGAAGGTAGGAGACACCTACGATATAACGAGATCCTTTCCCCTTGTAGTTCCGGCACCATTTGACCACCGCCAATACCGAAAACGGCATCCCGATACGAAACCGGTGGTCCCGGCCGGTTATGACACTCCCCGGGGTTTGGATCTGAACGATCGATCCGGGAATAAACTCTTGATCCGAAAGGAAAAACATTCCGAAATCACTGAAATGGAAGGAAACCGCTTTTTGCTTGAACGGATGATTGAAATACGAACACCAAATCGGGACCTGGGAGTGACGACAGGTGGTATTTGATTTTTCATCGATCACATTCATGGCCCCTCCTTTCGCACCGGGGTGTGCGATATTGCTGTGCTGAATTTTTCCTTCCCATATTGCCGTATTCAATACGGAAACACGCCACCGTGGGCTGGAACCCAAACAGGCCGGTGGTGGAAGAAGAAACGAAACAGGTGGAAGATCTATGGTTGGTGTGAAAACGATGGGATACACAATATATTTTCAATAAAAATAATACATCAGCTGCTGTTGTCAAGCCACAGTGGAGTCCGTTTTTTGCGGAGGTTTCGATGAGGATGGAGAGCCGCTGTGATTCATCAGTTGCAAAGACAGCCAATGCTCAACCACTTGCAGCAATTTTTGCGGGTTGATCGGTTTGGGCAGATAATCGTTCATACCTGCGGCCAGGCATTTTTCCCGATCCCCTTTCATGACATTCGCAGTCATGGCAATTACCGGCACCCCTGGATTCATGATTCCGAACTGCGGATCCCGGATGTGGGTGGTGGTCTCATATCCGTCCATTTCCGGCATAATTACATCCATAAGAACCAAATCATACCAGGCCTCTTTCATCATTCTCAGGGCTTGAACCCCGGTGGAAGCAGTCTCTGCGGTATATCCGTATTTGGAAAGCATTTTCAGGGCGATTTTCTGGTTGATCGGATTGTCTTCCACCAGCAGGATCCGGGTGTTTCTTTTTCTTTCCTCCGACAGGCTGTATCGGGTTACAATGGGTTTGGATGGTTTTTTAACATTGGTTAACGGAATCCCCAGTGCGGTGGCAAGACATTCCACCAGCTGACTTTCTTTGATCGGCCTCGTCAGATACGCGGAGAATCCAATGTCCTGCAGCCACAAAGCGTCCCCCCGTCGACCCGATGAGAGCATGACCAAAACCGTACCGGTCAAGTCTGAGTTTGCCTTGATGACTCTTCCCAATCCCTTGCCATCGATTCCGGGCGCTTCCATATCAATCACGACGGCATCGAACGGAGTTCCACGCTCCCGGTGTTCCCGCAATTTTTTCAGGGCCTCGTTGCCGTCTACGGCATCGTCCAGAATACATCCCTGTTTTTTCAGCATGTTCGTTAGGATCTTTCGGCTGGTTTCCACGCCATCGACGATCAACACATGTTTTCCTTTCAGATCTGCCGGTATGGTGATCTGGCTTACTTCCGGTTCCGGTTGTTTCCGCAACGGGACAGAAAACCAAAAAACCGAACCGCTTCCAGGATGGCTGGTCATCCCGATTACGCCTCCCATTAGTTCCACGAACTGTTTGGATATCGCCAGCCCGAGTCCGGTACCTCCGTATTTCCGTGTGGTTGAGGCGTCAACTTGGGAAAAAGACTGAAAGAGTCGATGCTGTTTGTCTTCCGGAATGCCGATTCCGGTGTCGGTGACCGCAAACCGAACCTGAATCGATTCCTCGGTCTCTTTTTCTATTTTCACCTCGATCAACACATCCCCTTCCGGGGTGAATTTGATCGCGTTTCCCACCAGATTCATCAGAACCTGGCGTAATCGGCCCGGGTCGCCGGAAACCAGAGACGGCACCTCATAATCGATTATGGTCCGGAGTTGCAGCCCTTTTTCCAAAGCCTTGGTTTGGAGCAGGCGGGTGGTTTCCTCCAATGTCACCCGCAAGTCGAAGTCGATGATATCCAGTTCCAGTTTCCCGGCCTCCATTTTAGAGAAGTCGAGAATATCGTTCATGATGCGTAACAAGGATTCCGCTGAATCCCGAATAATTCGAATATATTCTTCCTGTTCGCCGGTCAGGGGCGTGTCCATCAGCAAAGAGGCCATTCCGATAATGCCGTTCATGGGGGTTCGCAGTTCGTGGCTGGTATTGGCCAGAAACTCATTCTTGCTCATGTTTGCGTTTTCAGCGGCTGTCTTGGCTTTCAGAATTTCTTCCCGTGCCTGCACTTGATCGGTGATATCGACGAAAGTTTCCAGGGAAAAGATCTGGCCATGGAAACGAATGGGGGTGACGGTTTTCAGGATGGGTATGTTGCATCCGTCCTTGCTCTTCAAAAATTGGTCCGGTTCTTTGTTCTCGTTGTAGTTATGGGGTACCGGCGGCAAAGGTCTTTCTTCCTCCAGAAAGTCGTTCCAGGGAAGCCCGAGGATTTCAGATTTTTCCCTGCCGATCAATTGGAGGGAATACCGATTGGCATCCATGATTCGTCCGGTACGGGGGTCGATGACAACGACCCCGATCTGGATGGAATTCAGGACCAGTTGGAGGTGTTGTTCGGATTCGACCAGACGGTCTTCCATCTGTTTCCGCTTTTGAATGTCCTGCTCCAGTTGTTGTTTCAGGATTACCAGTTCCCGATTGACCTTTTCCAGTTCCTGATTTTTGAAGGTGGCGTTTTCGTAGGTTGAGAGAAGCAAGTCCACGATCTGTTGGCGGCTGGAGGAGATCGTGTAGCAAACTCCTTTCCAGTATACCTGTGGAGGGTCGCCCGGAGATTGACGGGACCGCTCGGAGCAGGTGGATAAAAACGAGCGGATCTGATCCACCAGACGATTTTCATCAAAAGGTTTGGAGAGGAAATAATCCGCTCCAACGGACAGTGCCATGATCACATCCATTGGATCGGACAGGGAGGTCAACATCATGACAGGGATGTCCTGAAGCCCGGGGGTGGATTTGATGTGGCGGCAGAGTTCGAATCCATCCATCTCCGGCATGAGGATGTCGCTGAGAACCATGTCGGGGTGGAAAGTCCGCAAGATTTCAACGGCTTGCCGCCCATGATAGGCCGTTGTGACTCGGAATCCGTTTTTCCCCAGCAGATCACTTAAAATGGCGGCTTGGGTTTCACTGTCCTCTACAAGCAGGATGTCCAAGGGTGGTGCCACGGCAGTCTCCTGAGGTGTAATAATTCATTGAATGTGAATTATTAATTGAAAGTTTCACACAATTCCAGTAAATAGGAAACGTCAAACACCATGAATGGGATCAAGACCGGTCATTACTCCAGCGGATTTCCAACTGCCGGCGGACCGGGTACCCGCCTGATCCGGCGTGTGACATTGATCCAAAACACCTTGTCAGGGTCCGATTCTCGTTCCGGTTATGAATTACTCCAAGGAAAACTGTCTGTCAAAAGGATTTGTGAACAAACCTGGCTGTAACTTTGCTATCACAAGACCAAGCGGTTCCCGGGCCAGTCGCCGCCGGCCCTTCGGAATCCGGCGGGGTTGAGGGCAACCATCCTCCGAAGGAGATTCTACGATGGGAAATCTGCTGTGGATGCCGACCGAAGATCAGAAACGAAATTCTAACATATACCGGTTCATGCAGTCCGTCAATACGAGTTATGGGAAGAATTTTTCCGATTATCCGGAGTTGTATCAATGGTCGATTGAAAATATCCCGGATTTTTGGGAACATCTCTGGGGCTTTATCGATGTCCGGGCATCTGTTCCGTATACCCGGGTGGTCGATGACCTGACCAAAATGCCAGGTGCCCGATGGTTTATGGGATCCAGGCTGAATTTTGCCGAGAATCTGCTCCGGTACCGGGACGAGAAAACCGCATTGATTTTCAAGGGAGAGGAAAGGCCCTCGATTCGAATGAGCTATGCGGCCCTTTATGAGGAAGTGGCGCGGGTCGCTGCTTCCCTCCGTGCCTTTGGAATCCGCCCCGGAGACCGCGTGGTGGGGTTTATGCCGAATATGCCGGAGGCGATCATCGCGATGCTTGCCTCCACCAGTATCGGCGCCGTCTGGTCTTCGTGCTCTCCGGATTTTGGCATTAAAGGGGTGCTGGATCGATTCGGACAGATTCGTCCCCGTATCATTTTCACGGCGGACGGATACTGGTTCAAAGGAAAACGTCTGGACTCCCTGGAACGGATGGCGGGGATTTTAAAGGATCTTCCCAGTATCGAGCGAGTCATCGTGGTTCCTTATGTCCAAGAACATCCCGATATATCAGCCGTTCCCAACGCAATTCATTACAGTGATTTCCGGAGCGGCCAAACCGGTCTTTCCATCGAATTCGAACAGCTGCCTTTCGAGCATCCCTTGTATATCATGTATTCTTCCGGAACGACCGGTCTTCCGAAGTGCATGGTGCAATCCGCCGGAGGGATTCTGGTTCACCAGATGAAAGAACATATTCTCCATGTGAATCTTTCCCGGGATGATACCATTTTTTATTTCACCACGTGCGGTTGGATGATGTGGAACTGGTTGGCCTGCGCACTGGGTGTGGGCGCCACCCTGGTCCTGTATGACGGAAACCCGTTTCATCCCGGGCCCGGCGCCTTGTGGGAAATGGCGCAGAATGAAAAAATAACGGTGTTCGGAACCAGCGCCGGATATATCGCCGCACTGCAGAACTCGGATATCCGACCGAAAAACCTTTATGACCTCTCCCGACTTCGGGCCGTGTTGTCTACCGGATCCCCGCTTTCCGAGGAAGGGTTTGAATTCGTTTATCGGGAAATCAAATCCGATATCCAATTGGCCTCCATTTCCGGAGGATCCGATCTGAACGGATGTTTCGCCCTGGGTAATCCGATGGGTCCGGTGTATGCCGGAGAATTACAGTGCCGGGGGCTGGCCATGAAGGTGGAGGCTTATGATGAAAACGGACAACCCGTTATCGGCCGTCAGGGGGAATTGGTGTGTACCGCTCCCTTTCCTTCCATGCCGATATATTTCTGGGATGATCCGGATGGAAAGAAGTATCATTCCGCTTATTTCGACGTGTATCCGAATGTCTGGCGCCATGGAGACTATATCGAAATCAACGAGCGCGGAGGGGTGACCATTTACGGACGCTCCGATGCCACCCTGAACCCCGGCGGGGTCCGGATCGGGACGGCGGAAATTTATCGGCAAATGGAAATGATCGACGAAATCGAAGACAGCCTCGTGATCGGTCAGGATTGGAAAAACGACGTACGGGTGATTCTGTTCGTCAAACTGAAATCCGGGCATAGCCTTACCGAGGAACTTCGGAATCGGATCCGGAACACCATCCGTACCAACGCTTCTCCGCGTCATGTGCCGGCCAAAATCATTCCCGTTCCGGGCATTCCCTATACACTGAACATGAAAAAGGTGGAACTGGCGGTTCGGAAGGTGATCCAGGGCAAGCCGGTATTGAACAAGGACGCCCTCAGCAATCCATCCGTGCTGGATTATTACGCGGATCTACCGGAATTGAAAGAGGACTGACCTGCTGGAAAAAGGAGCCCTCATTCCGGTTCAGGGCTTTCGAGCGATATGAACCACGGCGATTCCGTTGGTGAGTCTGCGGTACCGGACTGCCCGGAACCCGATTTCCGACAGGATTTCCGACATTTCATCCGGAAGCGGGAAAAGGCGGATCGTTTCCGGCAGATGGAGATACGCCTTTCGGGATCCGGCGATGCGCTCCCCCAGCCATGGCATCACGTAAAATGAATAGACGTCGTACAACCACCGGAACAGCGGTTGCACGGGCTGGGAAAATTCGAGACACATCATCACTCCACCGGGTTTCAGGACGCGGAATAATTCCCGGAACCCGTCCTCCATGTGGGTGACGTTTCGGATCCCGAAACCTACCATGCACGCATCCATGCATTGATCCGGAAGCGAAAGATTCTCCATATCACACTGGATATACGCGATTCGTTTTCGTTCGCCCTGGTTCGTTCCTTTGGTTTTTCCGGCAAGAATCATTTCCCGATTGATATCGGCCAGAACCACCCGGCCGGATTCCCCGACTTTCCGGAGGGCCAGAATGGCCAGGTCTCCGGTGCCGCCGCATGCGTCCAGCACCCGGTCTCCCGGCGTAAGGCCCATCCAACCGACGGCCAACCGTTTCCACATATAGTGGATACCCATGCTCAGGATGGTGTTCATCAGGTCGTACCGGCGGGCTACCGAATTGAAATGACGTCTCACGTAATGCACTTTTTCCGATTCAGGAACCTGCAAAAAACCATAGGTTGACAGCTTTTCCCGTTTCAGATAGTCTTTTAGGTGTTTTTGCTCCTCTTTTCGGCTGAACCATCCCGGCATTTCAACGAACATGGTGGTTTCTCCTGGGGTATGGCTGCGTTGTGAAAACCGACTGTCTGGTTGCATTCGCAACCCGCAACCTGTGAATGAAAATCCGCCTCCTGTTAGGGGTTGAAGGCGGTCAGGCCCGATTCTCAAACATCCAGTATAGCAAAGTCATGCGGTATTGGAAACACTCTGTTTTTCAAGCCATCAAAGCCGTCTGTCTTTTTCTGACCCTGTGGGGTCCGGTGGGATGCTCCGGCCCGGAGGTGATTCCCGGTACACCGGCCAAGGATGATCTGCGGATATCCCGCATGGGATATACCATTCAGTTGGGGGCGTTTTCAGTGGTCGAAAATGCGGCCCGGTTGACCCGGAATCTGGGAAAACAGGGGGTGGATGCTTTCCATTTCCGCGATCGGGACCGCCTGTTCAAGGTACGATTCGGGAATTACCCTACCCGGGACGCAGCGATTCAAGCCGCGGCCGGCCTGCGGGAGGGCGGACTGATCGATGAATACTACATTGTGGCCCCTGATGAGTACCAGGCACTAAAGGAAAAAGAATCCGATCCGATGAGGCTCCGGGAAGAAATTGTCCGGTCCGCCGGAAGATTTCTGGGAGTACCGTATCTGTGGGGCGGAACGTCCGTGGAAACCGGCTTCGATTGCAGCGGGTTGGCCATGACTGCCTACCGGCTGAACGGTATCTGCCTGCCACGGACATCGGCCGCTCAGTTTCACGCCGGCTACCCGATTTCCCTGTCCGATATCGAAAAGGGGGATTTGCTGTTTTTTCGAACCACATCGTCCGGGCGAATTTCCCATGTCGGGATATACGCCGGCGACGGGCTGTTCATTCATGCCCCGCGTTCCGGAAAAACCATCGGATTTGAGTCTGTATTCAGCAACTATTACTATCCCAGGATTGCGGGAGCCAGGCGGTATCTGTAGCCACCAACCTTCGCGGTAGGAAATGGGTATCAGGAAGGAGACTGTTTATGCATGATATCAATATCGACAGCGGAGAGGTCGCCACTTTCCGAATTCTGTATTGCCACGACCGGAATGTCTTGAAAAAAGGCATCCGCCAGCGGGCGAGTTCCAAAAAACCGGTTCTGGTAATGCCCTTGCTGGCCTCGGAGTTCACCCACCCCCAAAACCTTCCGGTATTTGAGAATATTCTGGAACAGCTTGCCAAGGTCCGATATCTGCATAAAATCATTTTCGGTCTGGATTGCGCCACGGAAAAAGAGGCTCTCCAACTTCGGGATTTGCTCGCGCAATACCAGATCCGGGACTGCATTATCCAGTGGAACGACGGTCCCGTGTTTGCGGATATTTACGCCAAGCTGAATCAGGCGGGATTTTTGTTTCTGGAGCCCGGCAAAGGTAAAAATATGTTTCTCAGTTTCGGCCTTGCCATGGCGTTGGGTGGAGAGACCATCGCGATTGTCGATGCGGATATCCGGACATTCAAACGGATTCAACTGGACCGGTTGCTCTACCCGGTGGTTGTCTGCGGTCATGATTTTTCCAAGGCATTTTACACCCGAATTTCGGAGTGCCGGATGTACGGACGGGTCAAGCGATTGCTGCTGGACCCGCTGCTGTTGTCCCTGAAAAAGAAATTCGAGGAGACGGAAGAGCGTAAAATGCTGGGGCTGATCAATTTTCTGCTTCAGTTCCAATACCAGCTTTCCGGGGAGGTGGCTTTTTCCGCGGACCTGTTGAAAAAAATGCGGTTTGCCACCAACTGGGGAGCGGAGATTTTCACCCTGATCGAAGTGTACCGGAAAGCGTCGTCACCGGCTCAGGTTCAGTTCTCCGAAAGGCCTTTCGATCACAAACATCAACAAGTCAGCGAACACAATGAAAAACAGGGCCTGAACCGGATGTCCATCGATATTGTCACGACCCTGATGAACGCACTCATCCAGGAGGAGGGGTTGGAGATTTCCGAGGATTTTTTCCGTGACTTGACCGTGATTTACGGGGCGATGGCGGAAAAACAGATCAAAATGTATTCGGATTTGTCCATGTTCAACAACCTGAGCTATGACCGTGACGCCGAAGAGAAGTTGGTTCGGAATGTCTTCCGCAACTGCATTTTGAGAGCCGGTGAAACCCTCACCACCCAGTCCGCGATCACGGAACGCCTCCTTCGGGTGATCCACACCTATCCGGAATTCAAACCCTACGTGGAACAGGGTCTGGCGGAGACCATTGTGAACATCGAAAGCCGAATGAGCCGGGAAATTTTCGAGATCCCCCAGACCGTCACCTGGGAACGCGTCGCAAACAAGCTTCCGACCATCTACAAGGACATTAAAAAAGCCGTCAAGGAAGAAGATGCCCGTTTTGCCGTGTAGTCGGCCGTTCGGAAGGAATGGATTACCGGATCGGGTGATTTTCACGGATCTGGACGGCACCCTGCTGGACCCGGCAACCTATTCCTGGGCCGCGGCTCAGGAGGCCCTGGAACGATGCCGCCGTTTGTCCATTCCCATCATCCTGAATTCCAGCAAGACCCATGCGGAGATCGCACATCTTCGACATTTGCTGCGTCTTCCATGGCCCTATATCGTGGAAAACGGGGGCGGGATCCTGTATCCATCCGACAGCCCCTGGCCGTGCCCACCGGACGCGGTTGTGGAATCCGGATATGCCAGATATTCCATCGGGGCTTCGTATGATTGTATATGTGAGGCCTTGCGCCGTCTCAGACAAATCACGGGGTACCACCTGAGAGGGTTTTCGGATATGCCTGTAACGGAAATTCGGGAACTGACCGGATTGGATGAGGCGGATGCGTTGCGTGCTTCCCGGCGGGATTATGACGAGCCATTTGTACTGGATCGGCCGGAACCCGCCAAACTCGAACGGTTGGTTCGGGAGGCCGACCATATGTCCTTGCGGGTCACTCCGGGCGGGCGGTTCCATCATCTTCACGGCCAATTTGACAAGGGAGCTGCGCTGCGTATTCTGATCCGGCCGATTGCCGAAGCCGGAAGGCCGGTTCGTACGATCGGGCTCGGAGACAGTGAAAACGACATTCCGATGCTGGAGGCCGTGGAGGTTCCAGTGTGGGTCGGGGGTCGGGACAAACCTGCCCCGGTTCATATTCCCGGTTTGATCCTCCCCCCGGGTTCCGGGCCCCTCGCGTGGAATCAGGCCGTTCTGAGGCTTCTCTGAGGTTCCAGTGGTTTAAACAAGGATGGAATGGTATAGGCCCAGGTATTCCATCGCGGCGCGGTTCCACGAAAAATCCTGTTTCATGGCTTGGGCCTGCAAGAGGCGCCATATCTCCGGTCTGCGAAAGACACCGACCGCCTGCCGGATCGCTGTCAGAAAGGCCTGAGGTTCTGCACTGTCAAAAAGGAAACCAGTACCTTCCCGGGTTTCCTCATTCCAGGGAATCACGGTATCCCGCAATCCGCCGGTGGCCCGGGCGATGGGAATGGTTCCATATTTCAGGGCATAGAGTTGTGTCAACCCGCAGGGTTCATAGCGGGATGGCATGAGAAGCATGTCCGAACCCGCCAGAATCCGGCGGGCCAGCGCGCTGTCAAAGCGGGGGAAAAATCGATTTTTTCCGGGGCGGCGCCGTTCCATTTCCTCCAGCCCGTTTTGCAGGGCCGGGTCTCCGGTGCCCAGGATCACCACTTTCGCATCATCGGAATCAACCAGGCTCTCCAGGATGGCTATCAGCAGATCCATGCCCTTCTGGACATCCAGGCGGGATATTACGCCGATGACCGGTGACGAATCGAAATGATTCTCCATGCCGCATTCCCGGATGAGTTCCTGCCTGCATATCTGTTTCCCGTCGATATGGTCCAAAGAATACCGGCAGGGAATGTCGTTGTCGATCGCGGGATCCCATATCCGGTCGTCCACCCCGTTCAGAATTCCATAGACCGAATCTTTCCGGTATCGGATCACGCCTTCCATCCCCCAACCGTATTCCGCGGTCTGGATTTCCAGCGCATGGGTCGGGCTCACGGTATTCACCGCCCGGCTATAGACCAGCCCTGCCTTCAGCATGCTCCACAGACCGTAAAATTCCAGCCCTTCCGGCCGGTAGTGGTGGGGGGAAAGGCCGGTCAGTGAGAATTCCTCGTAGGGAAACAGGCCTGGATAGCCCATGTTGTGGACCGTGAAAAGCGACTGGATCCCCGTAAACGATGGATCTTCGTTCAGATAAACCGGAATCAGTCCGGTCTGCCAGTCATGGCAGTGCACGATATCGGGCCGGAAGAACCCAGCCTGCAGATATTCCACGACGGCTCGGCAGAAAAATATGAACCGCGCGGCATTGTCGTAATAATCCCCGTCCCGGTTTCCATACAGATTGGGGCGGTCGAACAGGTCTTCCCGTTCAATCCAGGTGACAGGAACTTCATGGGAATCATGGAGGAGTTCCCGGATATGAAAGGGAAGACGACGGGATCCCAGCCACGCCGCAAGGGGTTGGTCCGTCTCGATCAGTCGTGTCCGGGGAACCGGGGTCCGGCGGTATCCGGGAAGAATCACCCGGACATCGAGGCCCAGTTTTCGGAGTGCACCCGGAAGGCTTCCGATCACATCCGCCAACCCTCCGGTCTTTGCGAAAGGGGTCGCTTCGGATGCGACGACGGCTATTCGAAGACCGGAAACGGTCATGTCAGGATGGCTCCAAGTTCCGGTGCGGGGCTTTTCCAGAGGTTCATGAGATAGGTTTTGTGTTCCTCGAATTTTCGGGCCTGTTCCTCTACCAGGTTCTCGGCTTCTTGGGAGGTCATATCCCAGGTTTGGCGGATAAACGACGCGACCCGCGCGTAATACAGCGGGGTCATCAACTCGATCAGCTTGTAGCGGTTGATATCCCAGGCATGGAACGTCGCCCCCAGTTCGTACAGGATATGTACCCAGGACTCGGTCGGCAGATAAAAGCGGTCACTTTTCAGAAGGGACGCCCGGGTGATTTCCTGAAAACAGTTTCGGCTGAAAATTTCCTTCCACAGGGAAGCGAACTGATGGTAGCTGGACTGGAAGGATTGGATCAGTCCCTCGACATCCACCTGAACCGGTTCGGGTTCAGCCTCCCCTTCAAAGCCGAAAGTCTCCACCGGGGTGCTGCCCGAGACTTCCCTCCAGCATGACTCGCATTGTTCCATCAGCGAGAAGATGGTCCAGAGAACCTGGCGGAACATGGGGCCCAGGTGCTGTCCGGGATCCTTGGCGTCGTGGATCTTGACCCCGAGATTGGATTGGCAGATACGGAAGTTCTGGGTGATTGCCATGGTAGTCATCCAGATATCGATTCCAAACCGGGCCACATCGGTTTCCCAGACATCCTGGGTGCTGTAAAATCGTGCCACATCCCGGCTGAAGGCGAAATCTCCTCCGATGGGCTGGCGTATCCGTTTTCCATACAGTGCCCGGGTCAGGTTGTACACGATATTGTTGGTGATGGTGCCGTCATATTTGTGCCGGAGATACACTGGGGCCACAAATTGGTATCCCTTTTCCAGAACCGGTTCCATCAGGTGGTGTATCCAATCCGGTGTGATGCTGCGTAAATCCGAATCCACGACGGCACATACCTTGACACGGAGACGTTCGGCACTTTCAAAAATGGATCGAAGAGCGGTTCCCTTGCCGCCGGGGCCGCGGTAAATGGAGACGATCTTTTCCTGCCAGGGCTTGATTTCAAATTCTTTGGCTACTTCCCGGGTATCGTCCGTGGAGCCGCCGTCAGCCACCAGAATGACACATCGGCGGTCCGGATAATACTTGGCCAGCCCGTGGGTAACTGTCTGGATCACGTGAACAATGGTTTTTTCGTTGTTGTAACAAGGAATCCCCACCAGGATATCGGCGGTTTCCATTTCTTCGATTCGCTTGGCGGTGTACGCACGAAGCGCCGTATTGTACATATGATACCTCCTTGGTTTATTCCGGCGGCGGATCGGGGGATTGACCGGTGGATCGAATCACCCGTTCCAGCGCCTCGACACAGGCCAAATCCCATTGGGATCCAGCCGAATCCTGAAGAATGGACAGAGCGGTTTCCAGGGGCCTGGCTTTCTGGTACACGCGGTCCGTGGTCATAGCATCAAAGGAATCCGCTACCGCGATGATTTTGGCGCCCAGGGGGATGTCGGCGTCGGTGAGTTGCTCCGGATATCCTTTTCCGTCAGGCCTTTCATGATGATAGCGGACATAGTCGATAGCCGGCCCCAGAAATTCGAGTCCGGAAAGGATATCCGCCCCGACCTCCGGATGGAGCAGGATCCGGGAAAGGATTTCCGGCGGACATCCGGTTTCGCTGGCTTGAAACAGTTCGTCCGGAAAGCCGATTTTTCCGATGTCGTGCAACAATCCTCCCAACCGGATCAGAGTCACTTTTTCCTCCGTCAACCCCATTTCCCGGGCGATTCGGGCCGCCAGATTCCCTACCCGTTCCACATGACCTTCGGTATAACTGTCGCGCGCGGCCAATGCGCGTGCCATGGCGGATACGGTTTCCACCGCATTCCGACGAATGGTTTCGTTGAGTCGTTTCTGCTCGGCCAGCAGCATCTCGAGGTAATATTCCCGGGCTTCGATTTTAACCATCATCATGCCGACGGCCTCCGCAATGGTCCGGATTGGTTCCGGGACCTCCGGCTTGGTGAGCGGCATGATATCGTTGCCGTAATTCCCCGAAGCCACCTGTTGAATGATATGCAGAAGATCGGATACATAGTTCATTGGATCACCATTGATGGCTTCGTAAAAAGTCCGGATGCTGCGTTGCGCTGCATCCCTCGTCATTGCGGCGTACGATGACTACGCCTCATTCCTCAGGATTTGCGCGCCTTGCCTGCGGACTTTTTTCAAAGCCATCTGAAAATTGACTTTTTACGAGTTCATCACCATTGCGAAAGGGGAAATGGATGAACACCGACTCATAGCCGGTGGATCAGTTTTGCAACGCCTGAATCACCGACCGCATGAATACCGGGAGATCATCGGGTTTTCGGCTCGTGATCAGATTCCGGTCGATAACGACCTCTTCATCCACCCACGTGGCCCCCGCATGGACCAAATCATCCCGGATCGCAAAAAAGGATGTGACCGTTTTTCCTTTCAAAATCCCGGCGGAAGACAGCATCCAACCCGCATGACAGATTGCGGCCACCACTTTGCCGGCATCGAAATGGCTTTTCACGAGTGCCACCATCTCCGGATACCGGCGCATGTGATCCGGGGCATATCCACCGGGGATGATGAGACCGTCCAAAATATTGCCGACCATCCCAGAGGCATCCATATCCACGGCAGCGACGGTTCCGTATTTTCCGGTGAACCTTCGGCTGCTGCCGGATCCCACGACAAAGACCGATGCGCCAGCTTCCTTCAGCCGGTAATAGGGATACCAGAATTCATGATCGTTGAACATTTCTTCGACCAGAATGATCACCTGTTTGTTTGTCAGTTCCATGGTGGACCTCCTGAAATTGTTGTTTTGCCAAAGAGACAGTTCGTGTCAACAGCGGCAGCCGGTTGGGGAAAAACCGTTCGAGGGTCGCCGCAAGAGACCACAGGGCCGGCTCCATATAATTCTGAAACCGGGGTTTGTGTTTGACCCGGGCCAAAAATCCGAACGCGCCCAGGATTTGAAGATTCCGTGTCAGTTGGCAGAAGCGAAAGCCGATATCGAAAAAACGCCGATCGTATCCGGACGGATGCTGTTCTTGGTGATAGACGTCCAAAAGGTGTTCCTGGACCGGAATGGGCAAACGGACATAGGGATCAATCAACAGGGACGCCAGGTCGTACTGGATCGGTCCGAAACGGGCTCCCTGGAAATCGATCAGCCAGGGACGGCCGTGATACATCATGATGTTTCGGGATTGCATATCCCGGTGAATCAGTCCCGGCACGGCATATTTCATGGTTTCCCCGGAGATCCATTCAAATTCGTTCCGAATTCCATGGATTTCCTCCATATTCAGGTACCCTTGGACGAAGGCGTCCAGAAAGTATCCACACTCCCTTTCGAGGATCAGTGTTTCGTCATAATGGGAAGTCTGGTACGTCCAGGCAGGATCGAAGTCCTGATACCCGAGATGGGTGAACCGGGCCAACTCCCGGATCACCGGAACATAGGCTGCCTCTATCCCGGCCTCCCCCTGAATTCCCAGAATGTGGGTTTGGAGATGGACATCCCCCACATCTTCCATCACCACGATGCCGGAAAAAGGATCGGCGATGATCTGCTTGGGCACGGAAACCCCCCGGGCATGCAGATGCCCGCCGATCGCGATGAAGGAATCCACTTCCTCCGTTCCAAACGCGTGCCGGCGAATGCCGTGATCCGCCAGAATCAGGGTGTTCTTCCCGGAAACCACCCGTTCCCAGATCCTGTCCGATCCGTCTCCTTCCAAACGGATATGTTCCAGCGGTTCGGATGGTTTTCGACCGAACACTTGGTAGAACGCCCGCTGGACCAGATGATCCCGTGCGGTTCGGTGGTATCTCTCCGGGGAGCCGATATCCATCCAGGACCGGTTGGGAGCGATCCAAGCAGAAATTTTGCCGTTTTGCCGAATCAGATTTTGATACAGTTCGATGCTGCTGAAAGCGGGTTCCGGCGGAGCTGCACTCAGAGCATTCGGATGAATTACCTGGATGCCCGTAAAGGTAAGCCAGGTTCCGTTTTTTTTGAAAGAGTCGGTTCCCTGGCGCAGGAATTCCTGAACTCGGCCATCCGGATTGATCCGGACCGTGTTCACTTCCGGATAATCCACCAGGACCAGCGTAACGTCTGAACCGGATTGGATATGAAACGAATATACGGCGGAAAAATCGATATCGGTCACAATATCCGCGTTAACGACCCAAAAAGGATCTTTGTCCCAAAACTCCCGCAGGTTGAGGATGGCTCCGCCGGTTCCGAGGATTTCCGGTTCCCATACGGTGAATACCGGCATCGCATATGTCTGTCCGGCCAGATATTGCTGGATCCGATCGGCCTTATAATGGGTATTTACAGCTACAGCCGTACATCCGGATGATTCCAACTGCCGGATGATCCGATCCAGCACCGGCCGGCCGTCGATCGGAAACAGCGGCTTGGGGGTATGGCCGGTATAGGGCATCAGCCGGGTTCCCAATCCGGCCGCGAGAATCAGCGCTTTCATCACTTTGTGTTATGACGACAGGATGTTCAGATATTTTTGAATTGCCGAGGCGTAGAATTCTATTTTTTCACGATCTTCGGATCCCGAAACCCCGTTGGTCAAAAAAAAGTCCTCGGCATTTTTGAAATTGATTTTGGACAGGGCTTCCTTGTGCTCGATTTCCCGGCGCTTGTACATGCGGGCTCCCCGGGCCTGTATCTTTTTGGAACGGACGTTTGCGTCAACTGAGTTCTGTGGGTATCGTATGAAAAAATTCAGCGCCACCCAGTAAGATTCGAAATAGGTTTTCAGAAAACGTGCGAAAAGTCTCAGCTTGCGGAAACCGGCGGATGTGACCCGGTAGGTGTCCGGCAAAGTGGGATGGGGCATGATGATTGCTTCGTCGATGAAAGCCTTCAGGATTTTTCGAACATGGTACTCATCCGTTTTCCGTACGTCATAGGCGAATTCATTTTTGAAAAAGTGACGGAGAAATGCATAACCCGGGTGGATGTCCGCAGCGGAAAATTGGAAGGCGTCCTTTTCCAGGATCGACATGGCCGTGAAAACCGCGGGAACGAAAAATACGATACAATTGTTCTTGTAATACTCCAAAATAGGCCGTTTGTTCACCACCACCTTGAATTCTGCGGCACCGTATGCCTGCTGAGCCTCCTGTTCATCCCGTTCGATGAAATTCCGGCTCAAATAGGATTCCAGCACCTGCGATACGGCATGGGACGGGTCGATCAGCAAGGTATCCGCCAGATTGGCTTTCTGAGAAAAAAGGTATCCCAGGTAGGTTTCGATATCGCTCATCAGTTCTTCATGAGAAAACCGTTTTTTGGCGATGTTCAGGAGGGCACCGGCGACCAGGGCGTGGGGTGTTACCACTGAAACGCTGTCGATTGCATTGACAATACGAAATCCCAGGTTTCGGCATAATTCATTGTGCTGCTTGGAGGGCATTTCCTGAAGGGATGCTCCCTGGTCCGCCAGGATCCGGTTGAGACTAATCGCTTCGTTAAACCGGATGTAAATACGACCGTACCGTTTTTTCAACAACTTTCGAGCCTTAATGACTTGCCAGAAATTTTCCGGTTTTTTCTGGCCGCCTTCGAGTTCGTGAAGATAGCTGCCCTCCTCCAGGACTCGGTCGTATCCGATGAAAATGGGAACAAAAATGAGGTCCCGGGTTGCGCCGTTCCGGTAGGCATCCATGAGCATGGAAAGAAGACCCAGCTTGGGAAGAATCAGTTTTCCGGTCCGGCTTCTTCCGCCTTCGATAAAAAATTCGATGTTACAGCCTTCGTCCAGTAGTTTGTAGATATATTCCGAGAATACTTTGGCATACAGTACGGCCCCCTTGAACGTCCGGCGAATGAAAAAGGCGCCTCCTCCCCGAAAAATGGATCCGACGGGCCAGAATGCGAGATTCTTGCCTGCGGCAATATGAGGGCACGGCATATCGTTGTGATGCAGTACATACGACAGGATCAGATAGTCGATATGGCTCTTGTGACAGGGGATCAGTATCAGGGGGCCTTTCTGGGAAAGAATTTTGAGGCGGTTGAGTCCGTCTTGATCCATGGAGACCCCGTCGAACATGGAGTGGATGATCCAGCCTACGACCTTGGATGCGATGTTGATCAGGGCGGGATTGTAACGGGCGGCGATTTCGTCGATATATTCATCCGCCTGTTTGTGGACTTTGTACAAAGGGATGTTCCTGGATTTGGAATAACTCTCCATATATTTCTGGAGCGGTTCCCGCGTCAGGATGTCCTGTTTGAGCTCACTGGGATGTTTTCGATCCGGTCCGGTGGTGCTCACCCGATGTCGGTTGATCTGGGCAACCAAATTTCGGCGCAGTTGAACGGCCAGAATCGAATCGTCTTTTCCCCGGTTTTCCGGAACATCCAGATACTGGTTCAAAAAAACGGGTTCCGATATCTCCAGAAAAAATTTCCCCGGTTTTCGAAGCATTGCCGCGTATTTCCGGAGAAAACCCGGGTTGTTTTCCGTACCAAACAGGATGTCCAGTATGCCGGGGTTCGATTTGCTTGGCATGTTGCTGTAAAACATCAATACCGGGACAATGATCACAGGGCGGTCTGTAATCCTCTGAATCCTAATGATATATTCCAGTGGATCGCTTTTTTCCTTGACAAACCGCCGATAGAACCCTTCGTCATCTGCCAGTGAAAGCCATGCGGCCTTGCCGGAGAGAAGTACTTCCTGGAAATATCCGTTGGCGTAGGGATCCGGCTTGGAAAAATGACGGAAGAAATAAAGGCCGGCGGCGATCATAATGCGAACGAGGTGGGTAACCGACTGCCAGGTCCGTATGTGATAATCCACTCCGAACACCGGTTGCCGGAGTCCTTCCTGAAAAAACCTTGTGTGAGAGAACAGCCATTCAAATCGGCTTTTGTATTTATTGGCGTAGACCAGGACGGCGTCCTCCGGGAGTTGTTTCAGAATTTTCTTCTGGTCCGGGCTGAACCGGATTCCCCGAAAAAAAATGCGAAGAAACCAGTGGGACAACAACCCCGTCCGATCCGGAAGGATGCAGGAGTAATGATGCCGGGTGCCTTGCATGAATCGATTCAGCCAGGCGCGGATCAGATCCGCGATGGCCCGGAAAAAATTGGATTTCATATGGATTCCTCTGAAACAGCGATACGCTGACAATGGTAACGGTATGGTATCCTAGGTTCCTATACCCTAACAGACGTGGATTTTGATTGCAATATCTTCGTCCTTCATGGTAAGGGGGCAAGACCGGCTCGTCTTTGTACCGCTGCTTATGCGACGGGAGGAGCGGTAAATTTGAACTTGCACGAACAGGGACGCTGTGATATCGTTAACCAGATTTTCCTGTGGGTTGGATCCGGCCTGTTGTTCCGAATACCCACAATCCCTAATAGTTTGTGCCATTCAGAATCTGTTGATCCGTCAGTTGCTAAGGAATACGGAATATTTCATACCTAAAGGAGGATGAGCTGTCATGAAAACTTTAATTGGAGGAGCAGTCGCAGCGGTATTGGGTCTGATCGGCCTGGCAATCTGGTTCAAGGATTTTCTGCAGATCCTGTCCGGAACCCTTCCGATCATCTTGTTGCTCGGAGGCGGGTTGGCCTTGTATCTGGGTTTTGACGAACTGAAAGATACCTGGAAAAAAGACGAAAAAGCCCCTGCCGCCCCTGCCGCGGACAGCACCGAAAAATATAAGCAGGAGATCGATCAGCTGAAAAAGGAGATCGAAACGCTGAGAGCGGAAAAATCCTGATCCGATATGCAGCATTCCGGATACTGCCACCGGGCTATTTCCGGCGGCAGTATCCGGAACTTCCCGCCTGCTTCCTCCCATTTTTCCGTTGGCGAGTGCCTAATTCTCCGTATTTTCCCCATTTCGGATTGCCCCGGTCGCCAGTTTGTCCGCCCGTTCATTTTCCGGTACTCCGCTATGTCCGGCTACCTTGATGATCCGGATATCTCGGAATCGTTGGATGAGGTCTAGGATTTCCGCAACCAGTTCCTGGTTTTTTCGGGCTTTCCATCCTTGTTGGAGCAGGCCGACTGCATAGGCGCTGTCGGTATACAGACGTACGGGAATATGGGTGGTTTTCAACGCCGATAAGGCTGTTCGAATGGCTTCCAACTCGGCGATGTTATTCGTCGCGGTTCCGAGGTGACGGGATATTTCTTTTTTACGCCCTTTGTAGGTCATGACAATACCGATACCGGAGGGACCCGGGTTGCCGCTGGAGGCCCCATCCGTATAGATGATCACGGCTGAGTCGCTTGGCCTGTTTTCCAACACACCGAAACGGCATTCATTGGATTCCATTGGATTTTCGTTGTCCCCCCCCTCTTCCATGTCACAATCCTTTCTTTTTTCTCTGTCTGCGTTTCACGTTACGGGATACAACAGACAATCACGCCGCATCCGGAGGTATTCCTCCAGGCCGGGATGCCAAGAATCTACAATATCCATTATATTTTCCATTTGTTCAATACTGTGACGAATCCTGGGATCCCCGATGATCAAATCCATGGGCAAGTGGGTAAAATCGTATTCATAGGGTGGCGGTTTGTAGAGAAAACATTCCGGATGTACATTCAGAATCGCCTGTAGTAGGCGCAGGCTGGTTTCATAGGGGCGGTATCGGTTGGGATCGGTGACATGAATCTGGAATCCTCGGCAAAGGTGGCCCTGCCATTTTCCGGAAACCGGTTCGAAAGCCAATTCTCGAAGCCGAAATCCGGAAAAATCGGATGCTGCCAGCCATTCTCGAAGGTGTTGCGGGTTGAAATAGGGAGCTCCGAAAAATTCAAAAGGCTGAGTGGTTCCTCGCCCCTCCGACACATTCGTCCCTTCCCAAATCACCTGTCCGGGATAAACCAAAGCGGTTCCTGGAGAAGGCATGTTGGGAGAGGGGGCAACCCACGGAAGGCCGGTGTCCGGAAAGAGCATGGATCGTATCCAGCCTTTCATGGTAAGGACACCGGGTTCGGCACCGATTCCGAACGCGCGATGAAACAGGAGGGAAATTTCCCCGATGGTCATGCCGTGCCTCATGGGAATCGGAAAGCGTCCTACAAAGGAAGCGTAATCCGGGTTCAGACAATTGCCTTCCACAGCCAGGCCGCCGATGGGGTTCGGACGATCCAGCACCACCACCTGTTTTCCCATCTGATCGGCGATTTCCATGCAATAGGACAATGTATAGATAAAGGTATAAACCCGGGTCCCCACATCCTGGATATCGACTAGCAGGATGTCGATGTCTTCCAGCATTTCCGCGGTGGGAATCCGGGTGTCTCCATACAGGCTGAAGACTTTCAGGCCGGTTCTGGGATCCCGGGTGTGACCGGATTCGATCATGTTGTCCTGTTTCTCCGCGAAAAAACCATGTTGCGGAGAAAAAAGGGTACGCAACTGACCCGGAAAGCGTTGTTGGATCAGGGGGGCGGCATGTTCCAGGCAGCGGTTCACGGAGGCCGGATTGCACAGCAGGCCCAAATGTTTTCCCTGGATCCAGGCGGGAGGGGTTTCCAACAATCGCTCCAAACCGGTTTGAATAGTCATGGTCCCTATTCCATTTCTCCAAAAGGTTTTGCGGACACTACATAGCCAAAAGCGGAGTGGTTGTCAAAGCCAAAACCTTGGATGTGGCACTCACTGGCGGAACAGGTAGCCCGGCTGGCAAACAGTTGATTAGCCCGCCGTCCCGGGGCGACCGATCCCGCTTTTTTATTCCCTCTCCACTGGTGGGGCTGGGCCAGGGTTGACAATTTATTCC
>CAZTKB010000020.1:0-21347 GCA_964614125.1 uncultured Desulfobacterales bacterium
GGTGGGGGAGGGTCGGGGTGGGGGGGAATAAAAGCGGAAGGATAACGGATCCCTGACCGTGGGCCGGTTGGCACTTGACAGAACAGGGTCTACCATACTATAAGAATATGAATTTATCCTGTAAAACGGTATCGCTTCGCGTTGGATCGCCCTTTCATTTTACTTCATATTCAGGAGGAGAACCCATGGCAGATTATTGTATCAATATCTTTTTGGATGATGAGAAGATTCAAAAACTGACCGACGTCGGCCTCACCGGGGACATTCGGGAAGTCGATGGCAAGAAGGCCATCCAGGTCAAGGTTACCGACAAGGAACAGAAAAAAATGGCCAAAGGGTTTCCGGATATGCCTTTCGATGCGAACAATGCCTGTGTTCTTCCCGCGGCAGCCGAAAAAACCGTTTTTGATATTATCTGTCAGATGAAAACCGTCGATGTCATGAAATTCGCAATCATGAAAATTTACAATCCGCTTGCCGGAAAGGCCCCCCGGTCCGCTCAGAGATAGGCGGAACGGTATCCGGTGTATGTTGCCGGAACGGGATGGTTTGGTTTGCAAAGGGGATACTCCTGCCGGAATATCCCCTTTTTATTTTTACCATATGACTGCAGGAGGAGTTTGGATTGAAACCTTCCGTTGACATCATTCCGGAAAAATGGTTTGGCAGGGTTTTGGAAGCGGAGCAAAACCTGAAGGGACAGGCCCATCTCACCCCAATTATGACATCCCGCACCCTGAACCAGGATGTCGGAGCCGATGTATTTCTCAAATGCGAAAATTTTCAACGGATCGGCGCCTTCAAATTTCGAGGAGCCTATCACGCGGTTTCCCGGCTCTCTGCCACTCAGCGTAAGGCTGGTGTAATCACTTTCTCCTCCGGGAACCATGCCCAAGCCGTGGCACTGGTTGGAAGGCTATTGGAAGTTCCCGCCACCGTGGTCATGCCGGATGACGCGCCGCTGACGAAACGTGCTGCCACCGAAGGTTATGGTGCGACCGTGGTGGGATACGACCCGGCGGTTACGACCCGGGAGGCATTGGCCAGGAGGATGGCCGAGGAACAGGGTCTCACCCTCATTCCTCCTTTTGACCATCCGGATGTAATCGCGGGGCAAGGGACCTCGGCCTTGGAAATGTTCCGGGCTCTGGGCCCCCTGGACATGCTGCTGGTTCCCTGCGGCGGCGGCGGGCTGTTGAGCGGATGTGCGGCCGCGGCAGTTGGTTTGGCGCCTTCCTGCCGGGTTATCGGAATCGAGCCGGAACTGGGAGATGACGCGACACGATCTTTTTATTCCGGAACCTTGCAGACAGTGAGCCATTCCCGGACCATCGCGGATGGAACCCGCACCCCCTCTCTCGGGAGCCTGACGTTTCCATTGATCCGCACTCTGGTATCCGATATGGCCACGGTTTCCGAGGAGGCCATCCGTGAGGCGGTTCGCTTTCTGTTTTACCGGATGAAACTCGTGGTGGAGCCTTCCGGAGCGCTGGGAATCGCTGCCCTGCGCAGTGGATCGGTACGGGCTTTTGGACGGGTCGGGGTGATTGTGAGTGGCGGGAACATGGATGGGCCGACCACGTGCGCCATCCTGGGGGAGGCGGAGTGACATGCGGCGGATCATCGATCTTACCCACCCAATGTATTCCGGAATGCCCGTGTTCCCCGGATCCCGCCCGGTGCGGTTTCAACCGGTGTCGGACATGAGCCGGGATGGCTTTCTGCAACAGTACCTGAACCTGCCGTCCCATGCCGGGACTCATGTGGACGCTCCGGCCCACATGGTGGAGGGCGGGCTGACCCTCGATTCGATTCCGGTGGATCATTTCATCGGATCCGCCGCCGTATTGCGGGTACCGGTTTCTGCGGATCCATGCATTAAATGCGCGGATCTGATTCCCTATCGGGATCGGGTGGAATCCGTGGAAATGGTCCTGATTTCCACCGGATGGAGCCGCAACTGGGGAACGGAACGATATATGGCCGGATATCCCTTTCTATCTGTGGAAGCCGCCAATTGGCTTGCGGAATTTCCCCTCAAGGCCGTGGGCCTGGATACCCCTTCGGTGGATCCGCCGGATTCGGCAAAATATCCGAGCCATCATGTTTTTTTTCGGAGAAACATGATTATTATAGAAAATGTGAACCGGATGGATGAATTGCCGGACACCGATTTCCTATTGGTGTGCCTGCCGCTTCGGATCCGGGATGCCGATGGATCGCCGGCACGTGCGATTGCGGTCTTACCTTGTGAATGAAGAGGAGCGATATGAGTCGAACTCGTTTGACAGCTGCTGTATCCTTATTGGCCCTGATCCTGATGTTCCCGGGGGCCGCGGCGTCCCAGGAAAAACCGGACATGGGGGGATGGGAAAGAAACGGAAAATATGACAAGCTCTATATTCCCAGTGAGCGGGACAGCTTCAAGGGAACCGTGGTCGGTTTTCAGGAGGTGACGCCCTTTCCCGGCATGTCTCCAGGAATCGCGGTTCTCGTTAAGGATCCGGATGGAGATGTGATCCCTGTGCATCTGGGTCCGAAGTGGTTCGTGAATCCCGATGACACCGGTCTGAAAAAAGGAGACCGGGTCAAGGTAAAAGGCGTTTGGGTAGACATTGGTAACCAGGATGTGGTTATCGCCTCCAAAGTATCCAAAGGAGACTTCTTCGAATACAAGGTCCGCCTGACCAGTGACGGGACCCCGTTCTGGACCATGAGCAAGGAGCAGTTGGAACAGGAACGGTCTCAGAAGCGGGAATGATCGGCTCGCCGCCACCTGTTCCAAGAGGATCCACCTTTGTATAAAAAATACCCACACGGGTGTGGAAAGTCGGCGAAATCCGATGATTCTCACGGGATTCAGAAGAGGTTACAGGTGATGGAAGCATCGCAGGATCGGCAGATTCGTGATGGCATTGATTATGCACAACTTTAATGGAGATCCCTGGCCCCACGGAAGTGAACCCGGGATGCGTTGTATTCATCAAAACGATTGGCAAAAGGAGATTTCCATGAAAAGATGGCTTTGGATGTTTCTGGCGGCATGGTTGATGATCGGGTTGACGGCAGGTACCTCTATGGCCCACAGGCCGTATTATGGCCCGCCGGTCATATTTTTTCCATGGGTGGTACCGTTTCCCCGATTCTATTATCCTCCTCCACCGGTGGTCGTGCCTCCCCCAATTTATGTTCCGCCGCCGGCCTATGTTCCGCCACCGTCGCCGTTGGTGGTGCCGCCGTCGGCTCAACAAGAGCCGGCTTACTGGTATTATTGTGAAAATCCGAAAGGTTATTATCCATATATCACAAGCTGTCCGGGAGGTTGGATGCGGGTGGTTCCCCCCAGTGCCCCGCCTCCTGACACTTCTTCCGGTGATAAATAAGGAGGATGAACCATGAAACGAATTCTCATGCTGATTGTTCCGGTATTGATGAGTTTCACCTTGGGGGCATGTGCCACCATTCCGCACGGTCCCAGTGTGATGGTATTGCCGCCGGCAGGCAAACCCTTTGAGGTGTTTCAGGCGGAAGATTATCACTGCCGCCAGTGGGCGGCCAGCCAAACCCAGTTAACCGCCGGGGATACCTATAATCGGGATCTGGCCAACAGTGCGGTTTTGG
This sequence comes from uncultured Desulfobacterales bacterium, assembly GCA_964614125.1. Taxonomy (GTDB): domain Bacteria; phylum Desulfobacterota; class Desulfobacteria; order Desulfobacterales; family Desulfatirhabdiaceae; genus UBA4064. Next base: position 3,622 of record CAZTKB010000020.1, read on the forward strand.
GGACCCTGATCGGAGCAGGCCTGGGTGCGGCTATCGGGTCCGCCTCCGGTAACGTGGGAGCCGGTGCAGGAATCGGGGCCGCCAGTGGTTTGTTTGTCGGTACAGCCTCGGGCGCGGACGCCGCGCACATGTCCGGTCGTGAGGTGCAACGCCGATATGATATCGCCTACCAGCAGTGCATGCACGCCAAAGGCAATATCATTCCGGGAGTGACGTATCAGTCCAGGCAATCCGGTTACTATCCCCCTCCGCCCCCTCCGGCCGGATATTCGGGCAGTGGAACCTCCGCTGCGCCGCCCGCCGGGGTATACCCAACTCCTCCGCCACAGCCGTAGCGGATAACCGGCGGGACGGAGAAACATCATGAGACGGTTGAAACAGCTGCTTACTCAGGAACCACATATTTGCCCCTGGTGGCTGGCCTATACGTTCGACAATCCATTCCGCCGTCTCGTGCATTCGCCGGAAAGCATCTTTTCCGGCCGTCTTCGTTCCGGCATGACCGCTGTGGATCTGGGGTGTGGAATGGGGTATTTTTCTATCGCCATGGCCCGGATGACCGGAGATTCCGGAAGGGTCATGGCGGTGGACATTCAACCACGGATGTTGGATGTTTTGGAAAAAAGATCCGAGCAGGCTGGGGTTCGGCATCGGATCACCACCCATTGCAGCGCCGGAACCGGGGGGATCGGCCTGGGAAACCATGTCGCCGACTTGGTGCTGGCTTTCTGGATGGTTCATGAGGTTCCGGAAAAGGATGCCTTTATCCGCGAAATTTTTGATCTGCTGAGGCCGGGCGGCGAGTTTTTGGCGGTGGAGCCCAAGCTTCATGTGTTGCCGGAATCGTTTGAGCATATCCTGAACCTGGGACGGAAATCCGGTTTTATGGTGACGGATTTCCCCCGGATTCGGGTCAGCCATGCGGCGTGGCTGAAAAAGCCGGAATAAAGATCCGAAAGATCGTGCCCTTTCCGGATTCCGATCGGCAGGTGATGGTTCCCTGGTGGTTTGCGACGGTGTTGTGGCTGGTCATCAGGCCGATTCCGGTTCCCCTTCCCCCCTTGGTGGTGAAAAAACCCTGAAACAGACGATTCCGGGTATTTTCATCCATTCCCCTGCCTGTATCTTCGACCTCGTATTCCACCCCCGGCTCTTCTGGCCGGCAGGCCGTCCGGATCACGACTTTCGGTGCCTCGGGAACAAAATCATCGGTAGGAACGCATGCATCCAGGGCGTTGATCACCAGGTTGTGCAGACACTGCATCATGGCCTCCGAATCCATCGGAATCGGCGCCGACGGATCCGACAACGACAATTCCAGCGGGATTCCCATGGATTGCGCCTGCGGTAGCAAGAGTTCGTACACTTCCCGCGCCGGCTGATTCGGATCGCATGGATGGATGGAAATCCGAGAGGCTTTTCCATAATGAATCAGATCCAGTGATAACTGCGCCAGCTTCTCCACATTTCCCCGCACCATGTTCCATCCCTGGGTCAGGTATGGTTCATGATGCAGTTCGATGCCCTTTTCCAGGACAAATGTACCGCCCTTCAGGCCGGCGGCGATATTTTTGATAGTGTGGGAAAGAGATGCCACGGCCTGGCCGAACGCGGCGAGGCGTTCCGCCTCGACGAGCTGTCGGGATTTTTCGAGAACCATTTGCTCCAGGTTTTCGGTATACTCGCGCAGCAGCTTTCGCAGGGATATCCGTTCGGAGGCCCTATGAATCGCGATTTCCAGCACTTCCGTGCTGATGGGCTTGGTGATGAAATCGGTCGCGCAAAGCTTCAGGCTTTCGATGGCAAGATCCATGTCCCCGTGACCGGTCATCATGATGACTTCGATATCCGGGTTGATCCGCTTGACAGCCTGAAGCACTCCGATTCCATCCATCCCGGGCATTTTGATATCGGTCAGAATAATGGCGGGTTGCCTCTTTTCGACCATGTAAACCGCTTCCTCGCCGGTTTCCGCGAACTGCACGTCGTGTCCCATATCCGTGAGGGATATCCCCAGAACCGTGCGGATACCGGCTTCGTCGTCGACTACCAGAACACGTTGTTTCATCAGGGTTCCTGTGGTTTGGGAAGCGGAAAGGTTATGATGAACGTGGCACCTCCGTCGTCGTTGTTCACCGCCTGGATATCGCCGTCGCACTCCTTGATGATTCCATAGGAAATGGATAGGCCAAGACCCGTGCCCTTGCCGACCGTTTTGGTGGTGAAGAACGGCTCAAAGATTTTTTCCAGGCTCGCCACCGGTATTCCGGTACCGGTATCGGCGATGGACACGGTGATGGTGGCTTCCAGGCGCCGGGTTTTCATCGTGATGCGGGACAGGCATTTTCCCGTGTGGCAGGTTTCCATTTTCTGCTCGATGGCGTCCCGGGCGTTGATCAGCAGGTTGATAAATACCTGTTCCAGTCGGCTGGGATCGGCCAGAATCGGCGGAACATCCGGCTGAAGATCCCAAGCGACCTCGATTCCGCGCGCCCGGAGTTGCTGACTGAAAATTTCGAAGGCTTTCCTCAGGACCTCGTTGACCTGGACATGCTCCAGGGCCATTTCGGTTTTCCGGCCGAACTGCCTCATATGAGTGATAATCCGGGTCGCCCGGTCCACATGGCTGTCGATTTCACTGGCCAGCGTCATCAGAATCTCTTCGGAAATCGGCTCGTTCCGGTTGATTTTTTTCATGAAAAAGCTGCTGGCGGTCTTGATGACCGACAGGGGCTGGTTCAGTTCATGGGCCACTCCGGTTGCCATTTCCCCCAGGGTAGCCATTTTGCTGGCTTGGATGATTTGCTGTTCGGCTTCGAGACGTTTGGTGATGTCACTGGTCGTGACCAGGATCACGCGTTTTCCCAGGTAGGTGGCTGGGGAAAGGCGGATATTCACGAACAGAACCCCGCCGTTTTTGTGAATATGGCGGGCCCGGTGGATGGCGGACGATGTCAGAAGCTTGAAAGCGTAGTGTTCCCTCTCTCCTTCCGGAAAGAGCTTCAAAAAGGACATGCCCGTGATTTCGGAAGGATCATATCCGTACACGGTGTGTACACTCTGGTTGCAATCCACGATATCCAGGCTTTGTACGTCCAGCACGAATACCGGATTCGGAATGTTGTGGAAAATTGCGAAATATTTCTTTTCGGTTTCAGCCAACTTTTCTTCAAGCTGCTTGCTGCGGGAAATGTCGATGCTCATTTCCATCGCACCGACGATCCGGCCATCGGAATCCCGGATTGGAGAGGTGCGGACAACCCAGTGGGTTTTGGTTCCATCCTTGTTCAGGCCCGTTTCTTCGCTGTAATGGGATCTTCCGTCCTCGAAGGTCTTTTCCACCGGACAGATGACGCATTTTTCGGTTCGTCCCTTGTAGGCCTGATAACAGTACTGGCCCATCTGGTGCCCGAAACGATCGGAAAATTCCCGGTTGTACCGCACGAGCCGGTAATCGGTGTCCTGGACCGTGATGATGCAGGGAACCTGTTCGAAGAGATTCTGGTATTCATTCCGCTGGTTGTTCAGCTGCGATTGTTTTTCGCCGATTTCATTCCCCATTTTCCGAAAGGCGGCGGCCAACTCCCCCAGTTCGGTATCGGTGCCGATGTCGATGGGAGTGTGATAGTCTCCGCCGGCTATTTTACGGGTTCCTTCGATCAGCTTGTTAATCGGAATCCGGACAAAACGGAACACGATTGCACCGATACCGGCGGAGGCGGTCAAAAAGACAAACAAAGCCAAGAGGATGAAGCCTTTTTCAAAAAACAGGATATCGTCGTCGGTTTCTTTCAGGGACACCACCACATCCAGTGCGCCGAGTATGATTTTATCCGCAGGGTGGAAATGGCAGGCATCCGTGGAACAGGAAGGTTCGTTCCGAATGGGGGTGATTACTCCGATCAGGCGGTGCCCCCGGGGGGAATCAAAAATGCGGATCCGGTCGGAAAGCTCCAGATGATCGACCGGAGGGTCGGTTTTGTGACAGATGTAGCAGGCCTCGGCCTTGATATTCGTCCGCTGGTTGACTTCCTCCGAGATATTGGAAAACTTGATTTCCCCTTCCTTGTTGTAAATCCGGATGTGTTCGATCGTCTTCTGCCGCCCGATGTTCTGAATGCTCTGGTTGATGTCCTGGCGGGCATTCAGCATCATGGAATAGTGGGTACCCAACTTGATCGTTTCGCTCAGCCGATCAGTCCATACCACGATATCCTTCATCATTTTTTCCTTCTGGTAACGTATCTGGATGAATGCCCAGATGGAAAAGCTGATCAGAAGAATCAATCCGGTCGAAAAGATCAGGCGAAAACTCAGGCTGTTTCGGAAATTGCTCAGAAATTTCCACATCTCAGTCACCTCGGATCAGAACCGGCTGTGACGGACCTGTCCGTCCCGGAATCGGAATTTCAAAAAAACCGCATGAATCCGAAAATTCCCAGCATGATTCCTGCGATGGCCAGTTTTCCCGCGACACCCAGAAGCATGCCGATCCAGGCGCCGATTCCAGCCCGACCGGCTTGGGAGAGATTCCCGTGGGCGATCAGTTCACCAATGACGGCTCCCAGAAACGGGCAGATCAGGATTCCCGGAATCCCCAGAAAGAACCCTGCCAGGGTTCCGAGCGCCGCACCGGCCACCGCGAAGGTGGACGCGCCAAACCGGCGTACCCCCAAGAGTCCGGCCAGAAAATCCACCACATAGGTCAACAGGGTCAAGCCGGCAAGCAAGGTGAGGGTGCCCGCGCCTACATGACGGAAACCGTCGGCCCAAGCCGCGAGGGCCATGCCGGCCAGGATCAACACGGCTCCCGGTAGTGCCGGAAGCAGGATTCCCGCAATTCCAACGATCACGAGAAGGCCGGAAAGTAAGTACCATCCCAGAAGTTCGGGCATGGGGGTCACACCACGTCTGCGCCAAACTGAATCATGGTGTATCGAATGATTTCGATAGCGATCTCGAAGGAGACATGTTCCGTATTCAGGACCAGATCATAGTTGACCGGATCCGCAACATCGGCGTTGAAAGATTTTCGGATAAAGGCTTTTCGCCGTCCTTCCCGCATGTTTACTCGTTTGCGGGCCTCATCCTCGCTTACCTGAAAAAGAGTGGCGATATTACGGACCCGGACATCGAGAGGCGATACGATCCGGATACTCAGCCGCTCCTGGGGCGGGAGGATGAAGTTGGCCCCTCTTCCGACGATAACGGCGTATCCGTGCTTTCCAATCACGCTGACCACCCGCATCAGATGCTCCAGGTACACTCCCGGCCAGAGATAGCGTTTGTTCACGATGCTGGCGATGAAATCCTCGATTCCGGAAAGCCTTTCCTTTTCGATGGATTCGATCACGGATGAACTGATGTCGGCGCTTGCAGCGATTTCCTTGATGATGTCCCGGTTAAACAGGTCATAGTCTAACCGTTTGGCCAAGCCTTCAGAAATGATCTGTCCGCCGCTGCCGGGCTCGGAGGAAATGGTAACCACCGAGATTTTCGGGTGTTTTTTTTTGCGCTCAAAACTGCGTTCACTGTCCCATTTGGCTACGATTTCCTTGATAAAGGTTTCGAAAGAAGCGTTTTTTTCATGCATGGGGTGATGTTCCTTTGGTGGTTCGACGGCATATTCAAACGAGGGGGCCGCATCGTTTTCCATTTGGTCAATCGGAGAACAAAACGTGTCCCGGGGATATGGTCATAACATATCGGCTGCGACAAAACGACCGGCTGCATAGTCCAATTGGGTGAGGCTTTGGAGATAATCATACCGGGCCTGAATAAGGTTGACTTTTGCCTGGGTAAGCACCAACTCCGCATCCGCGTATTCGATGGCGTTTCCGACACCGTTTTGGTATCGTCCGTCTGCCAGTTCCATGTTTTCCTCCGCCTGGCGGAGAGCGGTCTCGGAAACCCGGACTGCTTCCGCGGAATCTTCCACTGCCTGACCCGCCAGGAGAACTTCCCGGCGAATCGACAATTCGATTTCTTTCTGACGGGCCTGCAAACGGTAGATTTCGGCATTGGCTTCCGAAATCCGGCCGGTGGTCCGGAACCCCGTGAAAAGGGGCCAGGTGAGATTCAGACCGACCTGCCAGTTTTCCTCCAGGGGAAGCTGGTCATTTTCCAAGTCATAGGTCGCATCGGCCGTAAGGGCGGGAAAGCGGGAGGCCCGGGAAGCCTTTGCGAGGGATGTGGCGGCTTGGATCTGTTCCCGAACTACCGCCAGGTCCGGGCGAAGCAGGAAGGCGTCCGACAGGGCGGCTTCCGTGTGTTTGGGTTCCAGGGGAGGCGGAGGAATATCAGCCAGGCGGTAGGCGCCTGCGGTCGGAGGGCCGCCGGTCAGGTTTTCCAGATCCAGATAAGCGGCCCGAAGATCAAAGCCGGCCCGGACGAGACGAAGCCGGGAATTGGCCAGTTCCACCTCGCTTTTGGTCACGTCGATTTTGGGACGTACCCCTGCCTGGAAAAAAGCCTGGGCCTGTTCGAGGTGAGCCTGCTGAATCCGGACGGATTCCTTTCCGGCCTGTACCACTCCGAATTTTTTCAGAACCTCGAAATAGAAGAGCCGGACATTGCGGACGATATCTGCGCCGGTCTTGGCGATACCCATTTCTCCGGCGGCAAGGGTATGCCGGCTGTAGGCGACTTTCCCATCTGTTTGTCCAAAATCGTACAGATGTTGGGACACGGTGACGCCTGTCGAGATCCAGTCGGATTCTTCCGCTGTTTGCCGGTCGGAAAACCCGGAATGCCGGCGAAATCGGTTGAAGCCGCTTTGTGCCGTGACTTGGGGAAGATAGGACGCCGTGCTCTGGACGACCCGGCCTCGGTATATCTCCGCTTCCTGACGAACCGATTCCATTTGCGGATTCTGGCGCAAAGCCAGGCGAACCAGTTCATCCACATGGAAAACCGGTTCCGGGGATCCGGTGCCTTCTAAGGGCGCGGCACTCCAGACAGACGGCATCCCGACGCAGAGGCAAACGACCAGAGTTGCCACACAGAGGCCGACCGGAAACCGCCGAAGGTTGGCCCAGAAACTCAGCGCCGATATCACCATCGGATTTCCCATCATGCGTCGGTGTGTGGTTTCTGCAGCAGGGCCGCATGGGCCGCGGCTAGCCGGGCGATTGGAACCCGAAACGGGGAACAGGAAACGTAGGTCAGTCCGATTTCATGACAGACGGCGATGGATTTGGGGTCGCCGCCGTGCTCTCCGCAGATGCCGCATTCGAGATCCGGCTTAACGGATCGGGCCTTGTTCACAGCCATCTCCATCAGTTGCCCGACGCCGTCGCGGTCGATGGTGGCAAAGGGATTTTGGGCTAGAATCCCGAGCTTCATGTACTCCAGGAGAAAACCCGATTCCGCATCGTCCCGAGAGATCCCGAAAGTCGTCTGGGTGAGATCGTTCGTGCCGAAAGAGAAGAATTCCGCGAACTCGGCGATCTGGTCCGCGGTCAGAGCCGCCCGGGGGATTTCGATCATGGTTCCGAATTTATAATCGATTTGAATCCCCTTTTCCGTCATGATCCGGATGGCCTCCTCTTCCAGGACGTTTCGCTGTACACGCAGTTCGTTGACATGGCTGGTCAGGGGGATCATGATTTCGGGTTTGACAACAACACCTTCTCGGCTGACTTCACAGGCGGCTTCGAAAATGGCGCGTATCTGCATGCGGGTCAGATCCGGGTAGTGGATGCCCAACCGGACACCGCGCAACCCCAGCATCGGATTGGCTTCCCGCAGGGATTCCGATTTTTTCAGCAGATTCTCTTTTTCTCGAATGGCCTGAAGAATCCCGTCGATATCGGCCAGGGTGGCGGCGTGCTGGATTCGAAGTTTCAGGTCGGTCAACTCCTGCATCAACTCAATATGGTTGGGAAGAAATTCGTGAAGAGGCGGGTCGATCAGACGAATGATGACCGGCAGACCATCCATGGCCCGGAAGAGACCGATAAAGTCGTTTCGCTGGAACGGCAGCAATTCATCCAGCGCTTCCCGGCGGTCGATGGGAAGGCGCGCCAGAATCATTTTTTGGACCAGGGGAAGGCGTTCGGGCTCGAAAAACATATGCTCGGTTCGGCACAGGCCGATGCCTTCGGCACCGTAGTCCCGGGCCCGTTGGGCGTCCCGCGGGTAGTCGGCGTTGCACCAGACCCCCAGACGACGGAATTCATCCGCCCAGGAAAGGAGCTTGATCAGCCAGGGATCCCGAATGTCCGGTATCGTGGTTTCCAGTTTTCCGCTGAATATTTCGCCGGTGTTACCGTCGATGGAAATCCATTCCCCTTCGATGATCCGGGCGTCGCCCACCTGGATGAAACGTTTGGCCAAATCAATGTTCAGGGCCGCCACGCCGACCACGGCCGGTTTTCCAAACTGCCGGGCGACCAAGGCCGCATGACTGGTCCTGCCTCCCCGGCTGGTCACGATGCCGCGGGAGGCCAACATTCCGTGCACATCATCCGGCCGGGTCTCCGGACGGATCATGATGACGTCCTTGCCCTCGTTTTTGGCCCATTGCTCGGCGATATCCGCATCCAGCGCGACCAACCCGCAGGCGGCTCCAGGAGAGACATTCAGTCCTTTCCCCAGTAATTTTCCGGAATTCCGTGCGTTTTGGAGTATTTCCCGGGGGAATTGCGGGTGCAGGAAAAAATCCACCTGATCGGGGCTGACCTGCAGGACCGCTTCTTCTCGAGTAAGCAGGCCTTCCTCGGCCATGTCCACCGCGATTCGGACGGCAGCCTGGGCGGTCCGTTTCCCGTCCCGGGTCTGCAGCATCCACAGTTTGCCTCGTTCCACCGTAAATTCCACATCCTGCATGTTGCGGTAATGCTTTTCCAGCTTGGATGCGATTTCCTGGAACTCCCGGAAGGCTTCCGGCATGTCGGCCTGCAATTCCCAAATGTCCCGAGTCATCCGAATGCCGGCCACGACATCCTCGCCCTGGGCGTTGGGAAGATAATCTCCCTCGATCCGGCGCTCTCCGGTGGAACCGTTCCGGGTCATGGCAACGCCGGTGGCGCTGTTTTCTCCCAGGTTGCCGAATACCATGGTGACGATGCTGACAGCGGTCCCCAGGTCATGGGGAATTCCAGCGGCATTGCGGTAATCGACGGCACGTTTCCCGTTCCAGCTTTTGAATACGGCTTTGGTGGCCAAGTGCAACTGTTCGACCGGATCCATCGGAAAATCGCGGCGGGCCTGGCGCCGGAAAATCAGTTTGAATTCATCGGTCACCGTTTTCCAGTCGTAGGCGGTAAGTTCGGCGTCTGTCAAGACGTTGGCGTTTTTTCGAACTTCCCGAATCAATTCTTCAAAAGGTTCATCCGGCGCACCCATCACTACGGTGCCGAACATCTGGATCAGTCGGCGATAGGCATCATAGACAAAACGCTCGTCTCCGGTCAAGGCGATCATGCCCCGGGCGGTATCGTCGTTCAACCCGATATTCAAGACCGTGTCCATCATACCCGGCATGGAGAATTTGGCGCCCGAGCGGCAGGATACCAGAAGGGGATGATCCGGCTTGCCGAAATCCTTGCCGGTTTTCGCCTCCAGCACTTTCATGGCGGTATCGATCTGCCCCCACAGTCCTTCCGGTATAACCCCGCCTTTGGCCAGAAACGTGTTGCATGCTTCGGTGGTGACGGTGAATCCCGGAGGGACAGGAACTCCGAGGCGGGCCATTTCCGCGAGGTTAGCCCCTTTTCCGCCCAGAAGCCCCTTGACCGCATCCCAGTCTCCGCCGCCGGCGGATTGGATTTCATCAACTTCATCAAACAGGTATACCCATTTCGTGGCCATGTGTGGTTCTCCTCCGCCAGGAATGTCCATAGGTTCGTTCGGTCGAGTGATCCGAAATTCGATATTAGAATAACCATGGTGCCGTGTCAATTCGGAATAGAAAAGGGGAAGGGGGCGGGGAAAGAGGGAACAGGTCCCCCGTATTCGGAAAAGCGGTCGTTCGGCGAGCTGCACAGCGGAAGAGAATTCGGAGGTTGCCCCTATGGGGTTCTCGTACCGCATAGTTGGGGCCGGATGCATATTCCGGTAAAAAATACAAAAATGTAACCGACCTGGGTTTTATCGTTACAAATCTGTAGAAATTATAATATCCAGCTTTGGGAAGCATATCATAAAATTATATAAAAACAATATTTTGAACATTTAAACCTTAGATGGCACACGATTTGCAATCTTCTTTGATCAGTTTTGGATGAGAATATGAAACGGAATTTGTCAGGGGGATCGCACCACAACATGGAACCACCAGCCGTTCAATTAAAAAAACAGCGGGATCGACTCATCACCGCCGCGATCCGGGAGAATACGCCGGATTTTCTCGTTGCGCACGCGGCTTTGCTCGACGAGTATTTCTGCCGGTGCTACGAATCCAGTCTGGTGGGGCCGTCCCTGATGATCGAAAAAAATCCGTATGCCGTCATCGCGCTGGGAGGATATGGAAGAAAAGAGCAATGTGTTCATTCGGACATTGATCTTCTGATTCTGTTCGACAGTCATGTTCCGGAAACTGTCGAAGCCCTGGTTCAGGAGATGGTTTATCCGTTGTGGGACCTGGGAATATCCGTCGGCCATGCGACCCGTTCCATTGAGGAATGTCTGGAGATCGCTCAGACCGATATCGAAGTGCTTACGTCTCTGTTGGATGGAAGGCTGATATGTGGGATGACCCCGTTGTATACCTCCTTCATGAAGCAGCTCCGGAACCGGGTCATTCTCCCGCGCTCCACGGAACTGGTGTCCATCCTCATCGAGATCAGCGAGAACCGTCATCATCGCTACGGGGATTCGGCCTATCTTTTGGAGCCCAACCTGAAAGAGGGGCAGGGAGGACTCCGGGATTATCACACCATCCGGTGGATCGCCCAGATCCGCTCTGATATCCGGGGGTTTCGGGATCTCGAGTATTACGGGTACCTCTCCCATGACGAATTTCATCAGTTGCATGAGGCGCTTTCCTTTATCTGGATTGTTCGGAACAACCTGCATTACCTCGCGGAACGCAAATGTGACCAGCTTTATTTTGAATACCAGCCCAGGCTGGCCCGGCGGCTGGAATTCATCCGGTCCGATGTGCAGCATCCGGTCGAGAGAATGCTCAGCCGGATTCATGCGGAAATGGAATTCGTCAAGCAGCGGTTTCGGACATTTTTGTATGATCTGGCACATGAACGGAAAAATAACCGCCCGAATCGGGGGGTTGTCAAGACCAGAACCCCCGGTATTCTGGTGGAGCGCGGATCCGTGGGTTTTGTTTCCGGAGAGGCCATTTTCCACAATCCGTATCTCATGATGCGGATTTTTGAGGAAAGTGCCCGGTACAGCCTTCCGCTCAGCGCGGAGGCCAGGAGGCTGATCCATGAGTTTCAGCATTTGGTGGACGAGGATTTTGTTGCTTCTCCTTCGGTGATCCGGTCTTTCGAGAAGGTACTGGTGTCTTCGTCCCCCCGGTTCCATGCAATGGACGAGATGCTGATCGCAGGCTTCCTTCCCCTGTTTATTCCGGAATACCGGAAAATCACCAGCCGCATCCAATATGACGAATATCACCTGTATCCCGTGGATATTCATTCTCTGCGGGTGGTGCATACCCTCAAGAATTTCAGTCTCGGAGAGGACGACCATGGTTGCACGCTGTGTGCCGAGGTGTACAAGGACATTTTCCCCATGCGCAAATGGCTGCTGTGGGCGGCCTTGTTGCATGACATCGGGAAGGGGGAGCAAACCGGAAACCACTCCCGGGTCGGAGCGGAAATGGCTCGGGGAATTCTGGCCCGGTTCGGCTATCGGAAACGGGACATCGAAACCGTTGTTTTTCTGATCGAGGAACATCTGCTGCTGATCAAGACCGCAACGCGCCGGGATATCAACGATGAGGAAACCTCCATCGGATGCGCGCGAAAAATCCGGGATATCGGACAATTGAAGATGCTCTACCTTCTGACCGTGGCGGATTCCATTTCCACCGGACCCAAGGCTTGGAACGAATGGACGGCGGCCCTGTTACGGGATTTTTTTCTGAAGGTTCTGAATGTGTTGGAGCAGGGGGACCTGGCGACCCGGCAGGTGATCCGGGACGTCGAAAAAAAGAAATCCATGGTCCTTCTTTCCGCGGGCTCTGAAGCCGATGCCGGGGATATCCGGTTACTGTATGAAATGATGAGCCCCCGATACCTCGTCTATGCGTCGGTGCCGGAGATGGTCCGCCATATTCGGCTCTACCGGGAAAAAAAAGACGCGGAATTCGCGTGGCAAATTGAAGGAGACACCGATTCCCATACCCGGACTGTGACGATCTGCGCCCGGGACCGGCCGGGCCTGTTTTCCCGGATTGCGGGGGTCTTCACCCTGAATGGAATGGACATCCTGGAAGCCCAGATTTTTACATGGCGGAACCACACGGCCCTGGACATTTTCCAGGTCACTCCTCCTCCGGATCCTCTTTTCGAGCAGGAGCGATGGGAGCGGGCTCACGGCCACCTGATGGATGTATTGTCCGGAAAGCTGGATCTGAAGGCGGCGCTTAGAAGCCGAAACGAAGATATCCTGATGAGGCGGAAAGGGGAGGCAGACCGTCCCCACCGGGTCGAGGTGGACAATATATCCTCCAGTTTTTTTACGATCATCGAGGTGTTTTCGCGAAACTCGCCCGGCCTGTTGTATCATATTACAGATGCTATTTTCCGGTGCGGACTGGATATATGGGTAGCCAAGATCTCCACCAAGGTGGATCAGATCGTGGATGTGTTTTACGTACGGGATTTTGACGGACAAAAAATTGATTCCCCGGCTCAGGTCGCATCCGTTCGCGAGGCATTGATGCGGGTTTTGGAAGGGGACAGAAAGCAGGAGGAAGCGGATGAAAAAGATCGAGGCGATTATCAAGCCGTTCAAGCTCGATGACGTCAAGGAGGCGTTGAACGAGATCGGAATCCAGGGGATGACGGTCTCGGAGGTGAAAGGATACGGCCGGCAGAAGGGGCACAAGGAGATTTACCGTGGGGCGGAATATATAGTCGATTTTATTCCTAAAATCAAAATCGAAGTCATTGTCGTGTCGGAGATGGTGGAACAGGTGATCGAAAAAATCCGGAGCGCCGCCAACACCGGCAAACTGGGAGACGGTAAAATCTTTGTATTTCCGGTGGAACAGGCGATTCGGGTGCGGACCGGAGAACGGGGGCGGGATGCCATTTAGGCGGAATTCTCTGAGTACGTCTGATTTGGAGCGCTTCGGGGCTTCCAGGGTTTTTAAAACAACAAAAATTGATGGTTACCATAAATGGGGAAGTGGTTTAGCTCCATCGCTCGGGATGGAATCAACTTGTCACAAAGGGGAGAAAAAATGAAACCAGCGGATGTATTGGCAATGGCCAAGGAAAACGGCGCGAAAGTGGTGGATTTGCGATTTATGGATTTTCCGGGGGTCTGGCAGCACTTTACGGTGCCGATCCGGGAACTGGACGAATCCAGCTTTGAGGAAGGATTTGGTTTTGACGGGTCCAGCATCCGGGGATGGCAGCCGATCAACGCCAGCGACATGTTGATCATGCCGGATTCGGCCACAGCGAAAATGGATCCGTTTTTTGCGGAGCCCACCCTGGTTCTGATCGCGAATATCGTGGATCCGGTCACGTTGGAACCCTACACCCGGGATCCCCGGTTTATCGCGCGCAAGGCGGAAAACTATCTCAAGACCACCGGTATCGGGGATATCGCTTTTATCGGGCCGGAAGCGGAGTTTTTCATTTTTGACGATATCCGCTTCGAGTCGGCCCAGAACCGGGCTTTTTATGAAATCGACTCCATCGAGGGAACCTGGAACACGGGTCGGGATGAGGCCCCCAACCTGGGATACAAACCCCGGCTGAAGGAGGGGTATTTCCCGGTACCGCCCATGGACAAGTTTCAGGATCTGCGGACCGAAATGCTGTTGACCTTGGAGAAACTGGGAATTCGGGTGGAGGCCCAGCATCATGAGGTGGCCCAGGGAGGCCAGGCGGAAATCGATATGCGGTTCAAACCGCTGTTGGAAATGGCGGACCAATTGGTATGGTTCAAATATGTCCTGAAAAATGTGGCCTATCGAAATGGACACACCGTCACCTTTATGCCCAAACCCCTGTACGGGGACAATGGGACCGGCATGCACACCCATGTCAGCATCTGGAAGGACGGCAATCCGCTGTTTGCCGGGGATCAGTATGCCGGGGTTTCGCAGATGGCACTATGGGCCATCGGAGGCATTTTGAAGCATTGCAAGGCCCTCTGCGCGTTCACCAACCCGACCACCAACAGCTATAAACGCCTGGTGCCGGGCTATGAGGCCCCGGTGAATCTGGCCTATTCCAGCCGGAATCGGAGCGCCGCCATCCGGATCCCGATGTACTCTTCCTCACCGAAGGCCAAACGGATCGAATTCCGGACTCCGGACCCGTCCTGCAACGGCTATCTCGCGTTTTCGGCTATCCTGATGGCGGTGTTGGACGGTATCGAAAACAAGATCGATCCGGGGGATCCCCTGGACAAGAACATTTACGATTTGCCACCCGAGGAACTGGCCCAGGTACCCTCGGCTCCGGGTTCTCTGGAGGAAGCGTTGGACGCTCTCCGTGCGGATCACGAGTTTTTGATGAAAGGGGATGTGTTTACCCAGGATGTCATCGACACGTGGGTGGAATACAAGAAAAAGAATGAAGTGGATGCAGTCAAGCTTCGCCCCCATCCGCATGAATTCCTGTTGTATTTCGATATCTGATTTTTCTTCGGATTCCCTTCAAACACCCTCCCTCCACCCCGTTGGGGGGAGGGTCCCCTCCTTTTTCCCCTTTCTCGTTTGTTGGGCTATCCGGTGATGATCCCCCAGAAAGTCCAATCGGCCGAAAAAAATAATTGACATATAAAAATACCTAATTTATTTAGGATTTAAATATATTATTTCATAAAATCAATTTCCCGGAAAGGTTCGCGATGAATACCATGCAGTGCCGGTTCCAGGGATTTACGGTTCTGGAGCTTTTGGTAGCTATCGGGATTCTGACTATTCTCACCTCTTTGGCATGGGGGGGATGGATGGAAATTCTGCCCATGGTCCGGTTGGAGGCTGCTCTGGGTGAACTGGTTTCGGATATGCAGGGGGCTCGGATGAAGGCCATTTCGGAAAATCGGGTATATTCCATTCGGTTTGATATGAACAGGCAGGAATATCAGGTCTTTCGGAAACACAACGGGAAAAAGGATATTGTCAAAACGGTCCGGTTGCCGGAAAAATATCCGGGTATCCGGTATGGGTACAATGGGGTGGAGCCGATACATGGAACCGGCCCGGTTCCAGCGGCACGTTTTTTAGACGGCGAACCCGAGGCGGCTTTTTATCCTACCGGTATGGGGAAAACCGGTACTGTTTATTTGATGGTTTCGGAGAATTTAAACACAAGCGGCCGCCGCCGGGCGATTACCGTGGCCTGCACGGGAAGGATCAAAATATGGAGACATACCGGTGTCCGATGGGAATGACTCCAACAGTTCGGGCGATAGCGGGAAAATCCATCCGTTTTCCGGATTCACATTCATCGAGGTGTTGATCGCGATGGCGCTTCTGTCTATTGCCCTTTTCGGGATGACTTCCTGGTCCGGATGGGTGACGGGCCGGAATTTGTTGTCCCGGCAGATTCTGACAGCGGTTGGAATGGCGCGGGATCGGATCGAGGAATTGCAGAGTCTCCCGGTTGGGTGGATATCCCTGGTTCCCACCCGGGAAAGTCGGACCGATTCGGAAAAGATCACTTATCAAATGGACACCTGTTTTCGGGAATTCCCCGACCGGATGGAAATCGATGTGCGGGTATCCTGGTTTGCCGCTGGAAAAACCCGGGGTGTGGCCATGAATCTGATCCGGGGAAGACCGGATTCCTAGCGATTCGGGAGGTACAGATGGAAACACCCGTCTCTGGATACACACTGGTGGAAATAGCGGCTGCCATGGCCATCGGATTGATTGTTCTGGGTACTATCGGTGCCACATTCGCGGTTCAGGAGGCACTGTATCGGGATCAGACGGAGACCATCCGGGTACTGGAAAGCCTTCGAGTCGGCATGGAGGTGATGTCCCGGGAGATTCTCGGTGCCGGTGGAAACGGGGTTCCAGCAATTAAAGCGGCCCGGGCCGATGTCTTGGAAATCCACGTCCCGGGGCAAAAGGATCCGGTCGTCTTTCGCTGGCAAAACCAGAAACTGACCCGATGTGCTCAGCCGCTGGTCGAACATGTTCCGGAATTCGGCCTCTGTTTCACCTATTTCGATGAAAATGGGATGCCGATCGATCCTCCGATTGCTGGAGATGACCTCTCTCGAATCCGGCGGATAGCAGTTTCTCTGACCGTATGTGCCGGACAGTCGCCAGGTGATCGGCCATGCCGTTCCAAGACCCTGTCGACTTCTGTCGCCATACGCAATCCGGCGGCCGTCAGGGAATCCGGAGAGTAGTCGGCCGGTCCATTCCATTTATTCCCCGGAATCCGCCCCAATACAGGAGTTTTGGCGTCCCATGCTGTTTACCCGGCAAAGAGAATCCGGTGTTGTTCTGATATCCACCCTGATCCTGATTGTGCTTCTCGGTGTGATGATCAGCGGTATATTCCTGACCACGGCCAATGATCTCATCGGAAGCGCCAATTATCGTTGTGCGGGCCAGGCGGTGGTTCAGACTCAGGCCGGGTTGGAATATATCCTGTCACGGATCCAAAGGGAGTTGAATGAAAATTCGTCGGGATCGGTATCTGCCGTCGATCCGGCCGACTGTGAGGCGCCGGAAGGCTTTCGATTTGATGCCTGCCGGATCGGGGATTGGACCGGAAATGGTCCCTATGCCATGACGATCACCGGATTTGGACCTGCCGACAGCTGTTTTCAGATCCAGGTACGATTCACCAGCGAGACGGTGTCCCTGCCGGCCTTTCGCTATGGAATGATGGCCGGACGAAATATTCACCTCACCGATGTCGGGTCTGTGCGGGGAAATCTGCATGCCAACGGAGTAGTGAGACAGATGGGTTCCGGCGTAATTGAGGGAAATGTCAGCGCGAGTGAGGATGTTTCCGTTGCCGTAGCTGCAGGGAGGAAAGCGGTTGCCGCTGTTTTGAGCCGCAGGGTTCCGGTGGTTCCCGACGTTTTCGAAGCTTCCGAATGGTTTCCAAAGGAACCGGAAAACGGGATGGAAGCGGAATGGGAACAGGTGAACGGAAGTTTTCTGATGACGGAAATACGGGATCTCGGAAATCGATTGTGGTGGTTCGATGGAGATGTACGGGTGGAAGGAAATGTATTCCAGGGGGCCGTTTTTGCCTCCGGAGATATCGTGGTGGAGGGTTCGGTGGGAAGAGAGGGGGCGCGCGTGGATACGGTTTTGATGGCCCGGGGGAGTATTGTTTGCCGGAGCGCCGGAGACAATGTTGGCGTGTTCTGGTGCAACCGGGATTTTCTCCAGGAAGGAAGCGGAATCGTGCATGGGATAGTGGTGGCCGGAGAGGATATTCGGATGGGTACGGGCAGTGGGTTCCAAGTGGATACGGATGTTTGTGTTTCGTTTCTTCCGCGACATCAGGAGGTGAATCTTCTCGAATGGAAACGGGTGGATGGTTCGCAAGGGGATCAGGCAGGTCCCGGGAAATAAAAAAGTCATTTGCAGAAACCAGCGT